>SMXR01000037.1 GCA_004356215.1 Alphaproteobacteria bacterium
AATGAAAAAACCGCGGCCAAAAGTGCGGCCCGGAAAAAAGTGGAAATTGAAGGTTTATACTGTGTCATATGGCATCCTTTGGATTGACTATGGCGCTAGGGTGAAAATGTGTCAATTCTGTGTTACTTCTCTTGTTATATGCAGGTCCCGCGCCTAGATAACGGGAAGCGTTTTTATAAAAGGATTGTGCTATGGCGAATGCAATGTTTGGTGCCGGGTGTTTCTGGGGTGTCGAGGCCACCTTCAGGGCAGTCAAGGGTGTCAGCGCGGTCGAAGTTGGCTACGCCGGCGGCGATAAAGACAACGCCAGCTATGAAGAGGTCTGCGCCGGCAATACCGGCCACGCCGAAGTGGTGCGGATTGATTTTGATCCCGATACGGTCAGCTACGGCGAACTGCTGGATGTTTTCTGGGGATGCCACAACCCGACAACCTTGAACCGCCAGGGCCCTGATCATGGCAGCCAATACCGCTCGGTTATTTTCACCTTCGATGACGGCCAGATGGCAGACGCCGAAAAATCCAAAACCGCGAAAGATTCCTCAGGGGTCTTTCCAAATCCGATTGTTACCGCCATCGAACCCGCCGGTTCATACTGGCGCGCCGAAGACTATCACCAGAACTATTTCAAAAAAGAAGGCATCGAGGCCTGCCCGGTCTAGGCGGCCTTTTCACCCCATTTAAAAAGATTCGGGAAAACTAATTAAGTTTGTTGATTATTCAGCCTTTTCAAAAAGCTCGAGCGCGGCAACCGTTATCGCCCGAACCCCGGTTTTGATGGTCGGTTCGGGATCGGGGGCAAAAAACGGTGAATGCAACGACGGGAAACTGCCGCCCGCGGCCACCGTTGCGGCATATTCCTCAGGATTTACCGCGCCGACCCAGAAAATAAAACCGGGGATATTGTCTTCGGTGCGGCCATACCGGGAAAAATCCTCACCGCCCATAACCGGGGGAATTTCCTTGATAATATTGGCCACTCCGGCGGCGCGCATCGCCTCCGCCACCCGGTCGGCCAGGGCCGGATCGTTATAGACCGATGGCGTGTATTCATCTTCAGCCACGCTTACTTCAGGCAACAGGTCTTCGGACAACCCCGCCGCGCGGCCCTGGTTTACAGCGATCCGTTTGATGCCATCAAGCAGGGTTTTGCGCACCTCGTCGGTGTAAGACCGGACCGTTAATTGCAATTTGACCTCATCGGAAATGATGTTGTGTTTGGTGCCGCCGTGGATTGAACCGACGGTGACCACGCCAGGGTCCAGGGGCGAAATCGTGCGTGAAACCAGGGTTTGCAGGTCAACCACAATCTGGGCGGCGAGCATAACCGGGTCCTTGGTGAATTGGGGATAGGCGCCGTGGCCGCCAATGCCGTGAACAACGATATCTACCGAGTCGACATTGGCAAAGGCTGGCCCCTTGGTGTACCCGATCGACCCCGCCGGGTTGCCTGACCAATCATGGAAGGCAATGTTGTAATCTGGTTTTGGGAAACGTTCAAAAAGGCCGTCCTCAAGCATCGCCCGGGCGCCGCCGCCGCGCTCCTCGGCGGGCTGGCCGATCATCACCAGGGTGCCGCGCCAGTTGTCTTTCATCTCGACCAGGCGGCGCGCGGTACCGACAAACGCCGCCATATGGATATCGTGGCCACAGGCGTGCATGACAAAAACCTCGTCCCCGGCCTGGTTGATCGCCTTTATACGGCTGGCATAGGGCAATCCGGTCGCTTCCTCGAGCGGCAGGGCATCGAGATCGGTGCGGATCATGACCGTCGGGCCTTCGCCGTTCCTGATCACCCCGACTAAACCGAAACCGCCGACATTTTCGGTGACCTCAAAGCCGAGATTGCGCAGTTCCCCGGCGACCCGGCCCATGGTTTGCTGTTCCTGGTACGAGAGTTCGGGATTACGGTGAAGATCGAGATAAAGCTCTTCCAGATAGGCGTAATCGTCATCGATGGCCTGAAAGAGCGCGTCATTGGCCAGGGCGCTCGAGGTCATGAGAAGAAAGGCTGAAACAGACGAGAGTAAGAAGCGGCGCATGGTTTTTCCTTTTCCAAGAATTTTCGTTAAATCAGAGTAAAAAGAATTAAGGATAAATAATCAATTTTTTTAAACAAAATTAATTTCTTTTTTCAGAACTGCTTTTAAAGCTTTTTTATAGGTTTGGCTAACAGGAATCAATTTCCCGGCAATTTTTACTGAATGTGTATCTGAAATTTCAAAGTGTTGCAGGGAAATAATAAAGGACCTGTGAACCCTCAAAAACAATGGCTTTGGCAATAATTTCTCTAACTGGTGCATGCTTTGATAAATCAGAGAGGATTTGCCCCGGCAAACGACTTCAACATAATTCCCCTGAGCTTCGATGTAGGAAATATCCTTTAACAAAAATCTGAAAATCTTTTCACCACTGGTCAAATTAATAAAGGCATCAGAGTTCAAATTTTCCTTAACCGAAGCATACACCCTGCCATCAATAAAGTTATTGGGCTGGTGCTGGAATTTCCACGCAATCCGCGCCAAACCATAGGCCATTGAAAGAATTAAAACAGCTATGAAAGTGTATACATTCTCAAGAGCTAAATCGAAAAAACTCACAGATTCCAGTGATGGGAAATTCAAACTTATAATGATTTCTTCCATAAAGGTTTTTGTAAAAATGGTGGCAACAAATAAAATCATTATTAGCAGGAGGTATTTTCGCCACAACACTTTGTGAAAATACCTCGGAACCAGCAGGAAACTATTGAGGTAAAAAACCAGGCCATTAAACAGGGTGGCATTTATTAAAGGCCAGAAAAAATCGTGCTGCGGTTGGCGAAAATAGCCAATTCCATTACTTGTTCCAAAATATAAAATGACAGGAACAGCCAAAACCAAGCCGATAAGAATACTCGCCTCAATATAATTTGCTGGTGTAAATCGCCATATGTTATTCGTTGGAGTGATTATTCTCTCTTTCATTTTAAGCGAAATATGTTTTCGTTGATCATAACTAGGAAAAAACCAGCTGCTTAGTCCTTTTGGAATAAAATTTTTACACTTTCATATAAAACCTGCCCCTTCTTCAAAAAATTAAGTCAGTTAAAAAAACCAACCCCCGAGATTAGCCTTTCTGGCCGAAAAACAGTTTTTCGCACCCGGCGTGGCAAAATGGAGAAAATAAAATGGATATTAAAATGCTGTTTACAAAACAATTTATTATAACCCCAATGCTTTCCTTGCTACTTGCGGTAAGTTTTTCTTTGGGTGCTTGCGCCAATGAAAAAACTGAATATTCGGATGTTGATACCTTTCTTATTACAGTAGACCCGTCATACCCGCGATTATTAAAGGTCGAGGCCAGGTTAAAAACGGTTGATGACATTTTAAGCATGGAGTGGGAATCCGCAAGTTTCCTGGAAGCAGGCTGGGCGACCTTTGTGGATGATCTCAAGGTTTATACGCCTGAGGGCATAGAAATAGAATTTGAAACTATCCTTCCTGCAAAATGGCAGCTTTCCGGAACCTTGCCCGAAACGCTGGTTTTGAAATACAACATTCGTTTAACCCATGATTACGTTGAATGGGAGGGTGGGCACGACGAGGCGGCTTATGTCCTGGATGACCTTTTACTTTTCCTGGGAAGAGCTGTTTTCATCACCTCCGGGGTTCAGCCGGAAAAATATGATGGACACCAATATCTGGTGGAATTTCAAGTTCCCGATAACTATCAAATCACCAACCAGTGGGATGAAACTGGGGAAAAAAATAGCTATCGGGCGACCAGTACCATGGAGTTGGTAAATTCTGCTATTTTGGTTGGCGAACAGACCGTGAAGGAAATTGAAGTAGGTAACGTCAAGATCGTAATTGCCACGGGGAATGATTTTTCTGGTGCGATTCCTTTATTTGAATCCATTTACCAAAACATTGCTCCCTTTGCCAACCGGGTAATGGGCATAGCCCCTGCCTCCAAATATGTTGTCATTGCCAATTCTGCCCCTCGAAACGAAATCTTTGATCCATATTTTAGCGGCGGTGTTCTCTCCCGCACCATGAGTATTATTGCCCCCGCTGTCCCCGGGCCTGAAATGAAAGGGATAATGCAATATATTTTGACCCATGAGTATCTCCACCTCTGGAATATCTTTGCCCCGGTTGAAGAAGGACTAGAAGAGTCCTGGTATACGGAAGGGTTTACAGATTATATGGCAATCCGGTTATTGAATGCCCTTGGTGAATTTCCAGATGACCAATTTCTAAATGGCGATCAGGGAATTCTTGGAAACTATCAAAAATACCTGGACGGCCGGGACCCTGAAAAATCGCTCCGTCAGGCGGGGTTAACCAAAAATCAGGGCAGCTACGATCATGTCTATAGTGGTGGCTTTACTTTTGCGGTGGCGCTGGATGCCGAATTGGCACGTCTTACAAATGGAACCGTTAGTGTTGCAGATTATATGCGTGAGCTGGTCAGCCGTTTTGGCGGAAAAGAAAAAATTAAATTTGAAGATTTAATCAGCGTTGCCGAGGATTTGTCCGGAGGATCGCTTCGTCCCATGTTTGAAAAGTATGTCCAGACCCCTGAAGCAATCCCTCTTGAAGATTACCTTCACAATGTTGGTCTAGACTTGGTTTTTGAAGGTGATGAACCTGCGAATATTGTTGAATCCCAAAATATGTCTGAGGAGATAAAAAATCTTAGAGAAAAGTTTTTAAAGCCTGATGGACTAACCAAATATATTTCTTCTGAAAACTAGATAGAAAATTAATTTTGTTTTTAAGGCAAAGGGTGATCTAGCCCCGGCCACGGGTTTTGGTGCGGTTGGCCCGGGCATTCTTTTGCAAAAATTCGATAATCATGCCGGCGACGTCCTTGCCGGTGGCCTTCTCTATCCCCTCAAGCCCCGGCGATGAGTTGACTTCCATCACCACCGGCCCGTGGTTGGAGCGCAGCATATCGACGCCAGCGACATTCAGCCCCAGAACCTTGGCGGCCCTGACCGCGGTCTTGCGTTCCAGCGGCGTAATCTTGACCTGTTCAGCGGTGCCGCCGCGATGCAGGTTTGAGCGGAAATCGCCTTCGGGGCCTTTTCGTTTCATCGCCGCCACCACCTTGTCGCCAATTACCAGCGCGCGAATATCCTCGCCATTGGCTTCCTTGATGAATTCCTGGACCAGAATGTCGGCCTTGAGGCCGCCGAAGGCCTGGATCATCGACTTGGCGGCGCTTTCGGTTTCGCCCAGCACCACGCCGATGCCCTGGGTGCCTTCGAGCAATTTGATCACCACCGGGGCGCCGCCAGCCTGGTCGATAATATCTTCGGCCTGGCTTGAGCGGTGGGCAAAGCAGGTCAGCGGCAGGCCAATGCCCTTCCGGGCCATCAGCTGCAATGAGCGCAACTTGTCACGCGAGCGCGCAATCGCCACCGATTCGTTCAAGGGATAGACCCCCATCACTTCGAATTGCCTTAAGACCGCGGTCCCGAACGCGGTGATCGACGCCCCGATCCGGGGGATCACCGCATCGAAACCGACCAAGTCGTGGCCGCCGTAGCGGGCCGCCGGTTTGTCGGTGGAAATGTTGACGTAAACTCTCAGGGTATCAACCACCTTGACCTCGTGGCCGCGTTCCTCGGCGGCGGCGATCAGCCGTTTGTGCGAATAGAGGTTGGGATTGCGGGCGAGCAGGATTATTTTCATGGTTTGCGCCTTTTCTCGCCGCCAAAGGTATAGGCGGTCGATGGATCAACAATAAATTTCTTCTTTAAGGCCTGGCGTCCGACCAGCATACGGTAGCCCATTTCATCACGGTTGGTCAGCGACACCTCGACCGGAAAGGTATAGGGCCCGAGCTTGAAGTTGGTGGCGATAAACATGCGCCGCTCACGGGTGCCGTTCGATGACACCACCACCCGGTTATCGATAATCTTGGCTTCACAGGTCACCGCCCCGCTTTTTTTGCGGCGCTTCGGGTGAATAATGAAACGAACCCAATCCTCATCATCTTTTTTAAACTTCCGCGGCTTGAAAGCGTGCAAGGAGGAGGTCCGGGCCCCGGTGTCGATCTTGGCCTTGATCTGATCGATGCCGAATTCGGGCAAGCCAATGCACTCGCGCCAGCCTATAATTGTTTTTGCTTTCAAAAGTCTTCCTCTCAGGATTTTATCCCCGTAACGAGCCCGATATCCATATTTATGCCCGATGGCAAGCGAAAAGCGGGCAAAAGGGTGATGTTTGGGAATTTTTTTTGCAATTTCTGGCACTTTTGGAATAGAATGCGCGCTGACGGGTTTTCCCGGAGGAGGAAAACTTTTCTGGCATTAATTCCGGAAGGGGCGATGAAAGACAAATCCACACTTAACTTCTTCAAGGTTATTTTCATTATGCTGGTGGCGTCGTGGCTGACCATCTTTGCCACCGGCGCGGGGTTTTTGGTCTGGTCGGAGGAAATCGGCGAAGGCCTTGAAATCCCGCTCTTGAAATGTACCTATTTCACCGGCCTTAACATTATCAAACGCGAACACGTCATGCTTAAGCATAATTTCATCGGTGATATGATCTGCCCGCGGGTGATTGTTCTTTAATCCCTGCCCGCTTTCCCTATCCGGCGTTTTTCCGGGCCTGGAGGACGTTGTCGGCGAGCCTACCGGTAAGCTCCTGCATGCGGTCAAATTCAAAGGTATAGGTGCCGGCGCCCGCCGACATTGACCTGAGCTCGATAATCAGGTCGTGAATTTCCGCCAGCGGCATGTGGGCTTCAACCGTATCCCAGCCGTGCCAGCCGTCCCGGGCATCGTAGCCGAGCATCTGGCCGCGGCGCTGGGGGATCAGCCCGGTGACCTTGTTGGTGACATCGTTGGGGACGTGGATATGGACCTGCATGATCGGCTCCAGGAGTACCGGGGAACATTGCGGCAGCGCTTCGGCCATGGCCATGCGCCCGGCGGTCTGGAACGCCATGTCGGAGCTGTCCACCGCGTGGAATTTGCCGTCGATCAAAACCACCCCGACATCCACCACGTTAAAGCCCAGCGGCCCCCTGACCATATAATCCTTGATGCCGTGTTCGACGCTGGGGATATATTGCTTGGGCACGGTGCCGCCACGGATTTTATCAGCGAAACTGAACCCCTCGGAGCGCGCCAGCGGGCTGACCTCAACAATAACATCGCCGAACTGGCCGTGGCCGCCGGATTGTTTTTTATAACGGGTGTGCTGGGTGATGC
>SMXR01000038.1 GCA_004356215.1 Alphaproteobacteria bacterium
ACGCTATATGGAATTTGACCCTATCCAGTTTGCTTACTCACTTTTGACCCGAAGCCAGCGTGTCAGCCATGAAAATCTGAGGTTGCGGGATAAAACCTGGCTTGAAGGGGCGGAAAAGTGGTTTGCCGAACGGACCACCGGAAAACCCTTGAAAAAGGCGATCCCGCCAATGTTCACCCCGTTCAAGCTTAGGGACATGGCCTTGAAAAACCGAATTGTTGTCTCACCCATGTGTATGTATTCGGCTGAAGACGGTACCGTAAATGATTTTCATTTTGTTCACCTGGGATCCCGCGCCCAGGGCGGTGCCGGGCTGGTTTATACCGAGATGACCGACGTTTCCAGGGATGGGCGCATCAGCCCCGGCTGTGCCGGTCTTTATAACGATGATCACGTCAAAGCCTGGAAACGGATTGTCGATTTTATTCACGCCAATACCGGGGCCAAGGTGGCGATTCAGTTGGCCCATGCCGGGCGCAAAGGCTCAACCAAAATTGGATGGGAAGGGTATGACATCCCCCTTGAGGATGGAAACTGGCCGTTGCTCGGCCCTTCCCCAATCCCCTGGGCGGAGATAAACCAGATCCCGCGAGAGATGACCCGGGATGATATGGAAAAAGTGAAAAATGACTTTGTCCAGGCCACCAAAAGGGCCATTCAGTGCGGCTTTGATATGGTGGAAATGCACTGTGGTCATGGCTATTTACTGTCTTCCTTTATTACGCCGATTTCAAATCAGCGAAACGATAAATATGGCGGATCGCTGAAAAACCGGCTGCGGTTTCCTCTGGAGGTTTTTAAAGCCATGCGGGCAGTCTGGCCTAAAGAGAAACCCATGTCGGTCAGGATTTCAGCCAGCGACTGGATTGGGGAAAAAGGCGTCACTGGCGATGATGCGGTTATAATTGCCGATGCCTTCAAAGGGGTTGGCGTCGATATCGTTGACGTTTCTGCGGGCCAAACGTCACCCGAAGCCCGACCGGTTTATGGCCGGATGTTTCAAACCCCCCTTGCCGATCAAATAAGAAACCAGGGACATACCGCCACCATGGCTGTAGGCAATATTTATGAAGTTGATCACGTCAACAGCATCCTTATGGCCGGTCGTGCCGACCTGTGTTGTCTCGCCCGGCCCCATCTGCTTGATCCCTACTGGACACTCAGGGCGGCGGCCGAATTAGGATACCGGGAAATTGATATCCCACCGCAATACGAGTCCGGCTTTGACCAGCTTGAACGCAATCTGGCGCGCCAGGCAGAAATGACAGTGATGAAAGTATGAACGATTTAACAAACCAACATATTTTGATTACCGGCGGTGGTAGCGGGATTGGTTTGGCTATAGCCAAATCTTTCACTAAAAGCGGAGCCAAGGTCAGCCTGGCCGGGCGCGGGGAAAAGAAACTTAAGGCCGCTGTCAAAAATCTACCCAAAGCACAGTATGCGGTGATGGATGTTACCGATAAAACTTCGGTTGAAAGAGGTTTCGCGGCCCTTCTCAAAACCTTTGGACCGGTTAGCATTTTAATCAATAACGCCGGGGCTGCTGAATCCGCACCGTTCACTAAAACCGATCCAGAGTTATGGAACCGGATGCTGGCGGTAAATTTAACCGGAGTTTTCCTTTGCTCAAGGGCGGCGCTACCCGGAATGATGGGATTGGGGCAGGGCCGGATCATCAATATCGCCAGCACTGCCGGGCTAAAGGGTTTTGCCTATTCAGCGGCTTATAGCGCCGCCAAGCATGGCGTGATCGGGTTAACCCGGTCTTTGGCCATTGAGCTGGCAAAATCGGGCATTACCGTAAATGCGGTTTGCCCCGGCTTTACCAATACCGCAATAGTCGAGAAAGCGGTCGAGACAATAATGAAAAAAACCGGGGCCAGCAGGAAAGAATCGCTGGAAAAAATTACAAAATTTAATCCTTCAGGACGTCTGGTTGAACCCGAAGAGGTGGCTGAAGTTGTTCATTGGCTGGCATCAAGTGAGGCGAAAACAACCACCGGGCAGGAGATTGTTGTGGCCGGCGGAGAAGTGATGCCATGACCCCCACCCAATTGGCCAGAAAAAAAACGGGAATGGATAACCAGGGAAAACAGTCTTTGAGGGTTTGGCTGCAACTTCTGGGACTAACGACGATTATTGAGAAAAAAATCCGCCGCCGGTTATGGGAGGAATTTGAAACCACGTTGCCCCGGTTTGATGTTTTGGCAACTTTGGAGCATGTGCATGGAAAAGTGACCATGGGGGAATTGTCACGCCATTTGCTTGTCTCGAAAGGAAATGTCACAGGTGTTGTCGCCAATCTGGTTGACCAGGGTTTTATCAAAAAAGAAAACTCTACCGAGGATCGCCGGACCCAGTATCTAAGCCTGACCCCTCACGGGGCCCATGAGTTTGAAAAACTTGCCAAAGCTCACCAGGGGTGGATTGAAGATCTTTTTTCAGGGCTGGAAGAAAAATCCATGGCTGGCCTTTTGGAAAAACTTGGCCAATTAAAAACCTCGCTTACCACCAATGCAAAAGGGGAGGACGCATGAACCCGAACGATTTCAAACCAACCCATTTTAATTGGGATTTTGCCAAGGGGGTGGCCACCATCACCCTCAACCGGCCGGAAAAGAAAAATCCACTGACGTTTTCTTCTTATGCCGAATTGCGGGACACTTTCCAGAATCTAAAAAAGACACCAGAAGTAAAGGCCATCATCCTTACTGGTGCTGGAGGAAATTTTTGTTCCGGTGGTGATGTCCATGAAATTATCGGGCCGCTCACCAAAATGAATGAAAAAGAATTATTGAATTTTACTCAGATGACCGGCGATCTGGTCAAGGCCATGATCAGCTGCCCCCAACCTATCATCGCCGCGGTTGATGGTATTTGTGTAGGCGCTGGCGCAATCCTGGCGATGGCTTCTGACCTGCGGCTTGCCACCCCTTTGGTAAAAACAGCATTTCTGTTTAACAGGGTCGGCCTGGCTGGTTGTGATATGGGGGCCTGCGCCATGTTGCCCCGGATCATTGGCCAAGGGCGCGCTAGTGAGCTGTTATTTCTGGGCCGCACCATGACCGCCGAGGAGGGTGAACGCTGGGGATTTTATAACAATATTTACGCCCCGGAAGATTTGATGGACAAGGCTCAGCTTTTGGCAAGCCGTCTCGCCAAAGGGCCGACATTTGCCAACGGAATTACCAAACAACAGCTATATCTTGAGTGGGATATGAATATATTTGATGCCATCGACAGTGAAGCCAGGGCGCAGGCGTTGTGTATGCAGAAAAAAGACTTCAAGCGTGCTTATGATGCCTTTGTTGCCAAGAAAAAACCAGATTTTAAAGGGGATTAAAGCAATGAATAGTTTTCTCGACTTGCCATTTTTTGAGCCCCATCATTTAAAACTAGCCCAGGACCTGGATGCTTGGGCGGTTAAAAACCTGACATCGCTTGCCAAGAAAAACCATTCTGATGTTGATGCTTTTTGCGGGCAAATCCTGAAAAAATTAAGCGCTGGTGGCTGGCTGAAATATACCGTACCGGCAGAATTTGGTGGGGTTTTTGAGAAATTTGATGTCCGTTCACTTTGCATCATTCGCGAAACACTGGCGCGCCACCTGGGGTTGGCAGATTTTGTCTTTGCTATGCAGGGCTTGGGGTCGGGGGCAATTTCGCTTTTTGGCAGTGAAGAAATAAAAAAAGCCTACCTCCCAGCCGTGGGCAAGGGGGAGAAGGTTGCCGCCTTTGCCTTGACCGAACCCAAGGCCGGGTCCGATGCCGCCAATATAACCATGAGCGCGGCTGATAAAGGTGGTCATTATGTTTTGAATGGCCAGAAAACACTGATTTCTAACGGCGGTATTGCGGATTTTTATACCGTTTTTGCCCGAACGGGAGAAGGTGACGGGGCCAAAGGTATCAGCGCATTTGTCATTGATGCAAACTCGGCTGGACTAGAAGTGGTTGAGCGTATTGAAGTGATGGCCCCGCATCCGCTGGCGCGCCTCAGGTTCAAGGATTGTAAGGTTTCAAAGGAAAACCTTCTGGGCAAACCGGGGGAAGGGTTCAAGGTGGCGATGACCACCCTCGATGTATTCCGGATTTCGGTGGCCGCCGCCGCCCTTGGCTTTTCCAGGCGGGCGCTTGAAGAGGCTGGAAAACGTGTCCAGGGGCGCAAGATGTTTGGCGCGCCAATGGCCGACTTGCAAATGATCCAGGCAATGATTGCCGAAATGGCGCTTGATGTGGATGCCAGCGCCCTGTTGGTTTACCGGGCTGGATGGAAGCGCGACGTTAAAGGCGTCCGGGTGACCAAAGAGGCAGCCATGGCGAAACTTTACGCCACTGAAGCTGCCCAAAGCGTGGTCGACAAGGCAGTCCAGATTTGGGGCGGCATGGGAGTTGTCTCAGGCCAGACTGTGGAAAAGCTTTATCGGGAAGTTCGGGCGCTGCGCATCTATGAAGGTGCGTCTGAAGTACAAAAAATAATCATTGCCCGCAAACATTTGGAAAATTTGGATTAGGAAAGCTGCTTTCATGAGCGATATAAAAACAGCCCTGAAAGATACTTTTGTTTTGGACAATATGCCCGATGCTTCAGACTGTCCCGAGATCACTTTTGGCCTGCCCGAGCTTGAATACCCTTCAAGGCTGAATGCCGCCGAAATCCTTTTGAAGAATGAACCGGACCGGGTTGCTATTTTGACCCGCGAGGGTAACTGGAGCTATGGCAAGCTTGCCCGAAAGGTCAATCAGATCGCCCACGTTCTGGTTGATGATATGGGGCTTGTTTCCGGCAACCGGGTGCTGCTTCGGGCGCCGAATACAGCGATGATGGCGGCGTGCTGGCTGGCGGTTCTGAAAGCGGGCGGGGTAGCGGTCTCAACCATGCCGCTTCTAAGGGCCAGGGAAATGGCTACAGTCATAGACAAGGCCCAGGCAACCCATGCCCTTTGTGAAGCTGGAATGCTGGAAGAGCTTCACCTGGCGCGGGAAAAAACCAAAACCCTGGGTGCTGTTCTAACCTTCGGCAAGGGCGGTGACCTTGAAGGAAAAATGGTGGCGAAATCTTCCGATTTCAAAGCCGTTGATACCTATGCCAATGATCCAGCACTTTTGGCCTTTACGTCCGGAACCACCGGCAAACCCAAGGCTTGCATCCATGGCCATTGTGATATTCTAACCATGGCCAACACTTTTTCCCGGAACATCCTTCAAGCTGGAAGGGATGAAATTTTTGCCGGCACCCCGCCCCTATCGTTTACCTTTGGCCTGGGCGGATTACTTGTTTTTCCATTTGCTGTCGGTG
>SMXR01000039.1 GCA_004356215.1 Alphaproteobacteria bacterium
CGCAATCCCGCCAGTTTTCCAGGGCTTGCTGCAATGTCGGGGCAATATGACCCGCCGAGGTCATGCGTTTCAAATCTTTCGAGACGACCACCAGCCGCCCGTCACGGCCCTCGTTCAGTGAGGCAAGTTTCATACCCAATTACTCCTAAAATTATTTCTTTTTGGCGCCCCAGGAATTGACATAATCCGGCCATTCAATCCCGGCAGCTTCCTTGGAAGCATGCAACGGATCGCGGGTATCAACCATCACGGCGACTTCGTCGGTTTCTTTTCTGGCATGTTTTGCCCCGGCTTCAAAGGCTTTGGGATGGGGCCCGTGGGTAAAGCCTGAGGGGTGCCAGGTGGTCATGCCCGGGTGAATATTATCGCGGCTGAAAAATTCGCCGCGGTGGTAAAAGATAAATTCGTCATAATCATTATTGTTGTGGAAAAAGGGAACCTTGAGCGCCCCCGGATCGCTTTCGATCGGGCGCGGGCAAAAGGTGCAAACCACGAACCGGGGCGCGAGAAACGTGGTGTGTGCCGAAGGCGGCAAATGATAGCGGTGGCTCATCAACGGGCGGATATCGCGCCAGTTGATCCGCACCACGCAGAGGTCGCCTTTCCAGCCCACCGCATCAAGCGGATTAAAAGGATACGTGATCGTGCTGATTTTACCGCCACGTTTGACCAAAACCCGCCATTCATCCTCGCCCTGCTGGGCCAGATAAGCCTTGTCCATCTTGGGGGTATCGAGCATCGCTTCATCAAAAATCGCGTTCGGGCCAACCAACCCCTTGTCGGGCAGGACGTAGGCTTCATTGGTGGCTTCAATCAGCATGATGGCTGTCGGTTTGGTCGCCTCAAGCCGCCACATGGCACCCCTGGGCAAGACGATATAATCACCATCGCGGTAGCTCAGGTGTCCAAAGTCGCAATAAAGTTCGCCGGCGCCAGCGTGGATAAACAGCAAATCGTCACCATCGGCATTGCGTACCAGGTGGTCCATTTTCCCCGAAAGCGACCAGAACCGGATACTGGTGGCGTTATTGCTCAGCAGGGTTTTTGCCGCCCACGGCGATGTCCCGTCGTGTTTGAAGTTATTGGTATCGTAAGCATGGGGGCTTAAGGGACCGGTGAAATCACTCCAGCCGGTTGGCGGGTGGGTGTGATAAAGATGGGTGACCGGGCCGAAAAACCCTTCCCTGCCCATCTCGCGCTCATAGGTTCCCTTGGGAAAATCGGCGTGGGCCTGGCGGGTGGAAGTGCCCTCAACCTTGGGAAATGAAATCCATTTTTTCATGATGTATTCCTTAAGCGGAATCGTCCTGGATTACGCCGCGGCGGATCTGGTCGAGTTCAATCGAATCGAACAACGCCTGGAAATTGCCCTCACCAAAGCCCTCGTTGCCTTTTCTCTGGATAATCTCGAAGAAAATCGGGCCGATTACGTTCTTGGTGAAAATTTGCAACAGGATCCCCTGGCCTTCGGTTGGCGCACCGTCCAAAAGAATGCGGCGCTTGGCAAGTTCCTCGGTGTTTTCGCCGTGGCCCTTCACGCGCTCATCCAAAAGATCGAAATAGGTATCGGGCGTGTCCTGGAACTCGACCTCAAGGCCCCGCAGCAAATCAACCGATTGGCAAATATCCTTGGTGCCCAGCGCTATGTGCTGGATGCCCTCGCCCTTGTATTCATCGAGGAATTCGGCGATTTGCGAGATATCGTCCTGGGATTCGTTCAAGGGTATGCGAATTTTGCCGCACGGGCTGGTCATCGCCTTGCTGACCAGGCCGGTGAGTTTGCCTTCGATGTCAAAGTAACGGATTTCACGGAAATTGAAGACATCCTCATAAAAACTTGCCCAGGTATCCATGTTGCCGCGTAAAACATTGTGGGTCAGGTGATCGAGGTAAGTCAGGCCGGCATCGTCAATCTCACCAACCCCTTCGATGGCCACGAAATCAGCGCAAAAGGGAACATCCGGGCCGTATTGATCAACCAGGTAAAGGCGGCTGCCGCCGATGCCTTCGATCACCGGAATTTGGGTTTCCCCCTCGCCATACTTAACATCGACCGCCTTGGCACCGCGCCTGAGCGCCTCTTCAAAAGCGTGGCTCGCGTCTTTCACCCGAAAGCCCATGGCGCAGGCGCAGGGGCCGTGTACAGCGGCAAACTTTTCGGCGTACGAGCCGGGTTCCTCGTTGATGATAAAATTGATGTCGCCCTGTTTGTAGAGGGTCAGGGCTTCACGTTTGTGGCGCGCGACCGCCTGAAAGCCAAGTTTTTTAAATAGCTCATGCAACGCCCTGGGGTCTGGGGCGGCGTATTCGACAAAGTCGAAACCATCGGTGCCAATCGGGTTTTCATACAGGTCTGCCATCGGTCTCCTCCAAATAAGTCTTGAATCCTGATAGAAAACAATTTAGTTTCATATGTAACTAATTGCAAGGAAAACGTGACCGCAATGAAAGAAAGTTTGAAATTAAAAGAATTTCTGCCCTACCGGCTTTCGGTTCTTTCCAACCGGATTTCCCGCGATATTGCCAGGGATTACCAGGCCCGCTTCAGCATCACCATTCCGGAATGGCGGGTGATGGCGATCCTGGGTGAGGCCGGTGGCCTGTCGGCAAGTGCGGTGGCCAAGAGTACCGCCATGGACAAAGTAGCGGTCAGCCGCGCGGTGGCGCGACTCGAGGCGGTAAAATTCATTACCCGTAAAATTGATCGTACCGACAAGCGCCGGACATTCCTTTCTTTAAGCCCCAAGGGCCGGGAAATTTATCGACAGGTGGTCCCGGTGGCGCTGGCGTACGAGGCTGACATCCTTCGGAAACTTACGCCAGAGGATGCCCGCCAACTTGATCAACTGCTCCACAAGCTGACCGATATTCAGGCCGCGTTTGCCAATGACCCCTAAATAATGGGGCGGCCAAAGCCGCCGCAGAATCAAAAAAGTGGAGCGGCCAAAGCCGCCGCAGAATCAAAAAAGTGGGGCGGCCGAAGCCGCCGCAGAATCAAAAAAGTGGGGCGGCCGAAGCCGCCCCAGTTAGCCAAAAGGTAGAAAAATTTTGGCTAAAAGAGAGGAAACCGCCCTTCGTAGCAAAGGCGGTTTCCAGGGGTCGTAGCAGTCCGGTTCGGGGAGGGGGTCCGAACCTTGGTGAACTGCTTGAGAGTGTCTGTTCTCATAAAAATTTTTCTTTTGTTTTTATCGCTGTCGTCTCAGGCTAAAACTCATAACCTTCAACTAATGTGTTTAAACTATAGAAGCCGCCCGTGAACACCAGCCGTTTGCGACCAAGCGCCTCAATTTTGCGATTAAAAGAATGAATTGGAAAAAAAATGCCGGGGAAACCCTGGCAAACGCCCGGGCATATGGTGCGGACGCTTTAGCCGCCCAGGGCCTTGGCGGCCGGGACATACGTAAGCCCCTGGGCACTGGCGACCGCTTCATAGGTGACCTGGCCGCGGTAAACATTGAGCCCCTCCAGAAGGTGGGGATCGGCCAAAAACGCGTCTCTGTAGCCCTTGTCGGCGAGCGCAATGGCAAACGGCAGGGTCGCGTTGTTGAGGGCAAAGGTCGAGGTCCGGGCCACCGCGCCGGGCATATTGGCCACGCAATAATGGACAATGCCATCGACTTTGTAGATCGGCTTGGCATGGGTGGTGGCTTTGGACGTCTCGAAACAGCCGCCCTGATCAATCGCCACGTCTACCAGAACCGAACCGCGTTTCATGTTTTTCAGCATATTCTTGGTCACCAGCCTGGGCGCTGCCGCGCCCGGGATCAAAACCGCGCCGATCACCAGATCGGCATCATAAACACACTCTTCAACCGCCGCCGCAGTGGAATACACCACCTTGGCCTGGGTGCCAAAAGCCATATTTAACTCCCGCAGGCGCTCGATCGAACGGTCAAGAATGGTGACTTCCGCTTGCGAACCGATCGCCATCAACGCCGCGTTGGTGCCGACCACGCCACCGCCAAGGATGACAACCTTGGCCGGGGCTACGCCGGGAACACCGCCAAGCAACATACCGCGGCCACCCTGTTTCATTTCAAGGCACCAGGCCCCGGCCTGGATTGACATGCGCCCGGCCACTTCACTCATCGGCGCCAGCAGCGGCAGGCGGCCAAACTTGTCGGTGACGGTTTCATAAGCGATCGCCACCGCACCGGAGTCTATTAACATCCGGGTTTGGTCGGGGTCCGGAGCCAGGTGCAGGTAGGTATAAAGGATCTGGCCTTCACGCAACATTTTGCATTCCGCGGTTTGCGGTTCCTTGACCTTGACGATCATCTCGGCGCTGGCAAATATTTCCGCGGCGCCGGTGATAATTTTTGCGCCGGCAGAGATATAATCCTCATCGGTCAGGCCAATCTCAAACCCGGCGTTTTTCTGGACAATTACATCGTGGCCGCGGGCGGTCAGCTCGCGCACACTGCCCGGCGTCAAACCGACACGATATTCATGGTTTTTAATCTCTTTGGGTACCCCGATCAGCATGGCTGCGCCTCCTTGAATTAGAGATGCACATTTACCCTGCCAAAGAGCCGCAGGCAAGTCCGGATAGGTTTATTTTTCTTGAAAAAGAACGCTGGACCCGCGATCGACCCCTTCAAGGTCAGGGCCATTCTTTTTCCAGGTTTGCATAACCTTCACCTTGGCTTGCAGGGCCGCCAGCTCAAGCTGGGTGGCAAAATAGGGCGCAGAGGTTTGCGGAAGGGCCGCCAGCATTTTTTTTACCCTTTGGATTCTTTTGGTCGCCGCGCTGATCAAATCACCCAAAACCTTGGCGCGGGTTTCCGGGGGTTGGGATTCAATCATGCTGAAGCGCAGCCGAAGCGGATCAAACCCGCCATCAGCGGCCAGGGCCGGGGTAAGATACCAGGCCTGGAAAACCTCGCGGCCGGCTTTGGTCAAAACATACCCCTTGGCCGGACGCAATTGGGTGCCGACGCTTTTGGCCCTGATAAGGCGCCGTGCCTCGAGGCGCCTGAATGCCGGATAAACCGCCCCGGCGCTACCGGAAAAATAGAGCGCTGGCGAATTGGAAAATTCCTTATGAACCCGATAGGCGGTGCAGGGTTCCTGGCCGGCAATGCAGCCCAAAATTCCACCTTCGAGGTTTTTCAGTTTAGCACTTTTTTTCAAGGGTAAATCCTCGTTCGCTCTTACGGTGTGCGTTGCCGGGGAACCTTATTTCTTTTCGTAAGGAATAGAAACCCCCGGCTTATTGCCCCCAAGTCTTTATTTGAAACAAAACGTTTTTCGTCCGGCGGCCTCCAGATAGGTTCTCAAGGGAGTGTTCTTCCTTGACTTAAAAGAGTGTTATTATTACTAATAGTATTATATTAAAGTCCATTGGTAAAGGGTAACTGAATAAAAATACCAAATCAGAATTTAAAGAGGAAAAACAAATGAGAACGACAGCAAAAAAGTATTCATGCATTACCGCCCTGACCGCCTTGGTGACATTGCCCGGGCTGGCCCAGGCCGAGGAATATGTCATTCCGCTGGGTGATTTTGGCGGCCGCCCCATGGTTGAAGTGACAATCGGCAGCCACGGACCGTTTAATATGATTTTAGACACCGGCGCGCCCAGCGTAATTCTCGACAAGGGTATTGGCACAGATTTGGGCCTCACCGTCATAGGCGAGCAGCAGATGGGCAGCCCCGGCGGGAAAGGCATTACTGCTGTAATTTTTGAGGGTGCAGTCGTTGGTCTCGGCGAATACACCTTTGAGGCAGAGGCCATAACCGGGATGGATTTTTCGATGTTCAAGCGCAAAACCGCCCCTGATAGCATTAGCACTAGTGCCCAACGACAAGATTTTCCCCCAGGGGTTTTTGGGTTTTGGGCGTTACAGGAAGGTGTGGTTTCAATCGATTATAAGGCCCATATCCTGACAATTAACACGGACGCCGCCTTAAACCCGGCCGACCCAGCGGTTTTGAAACTGGCCCGAACACCCCCTTTTCCCTACCCCGAATTTGAAATGACCGTCGGCGGTATCGCGATCAAAGGCCATATCGATTCCGGTTCAGGCGGCCTTTTTACGATGTCAACCGACTGGATAGACAAACTTCCCTTGAAAGAAGAGGCCAAGGTTATGGGCCAGGCGATGCTGGCCGACGGCCCCCGCGAAATTTGGGGTGCCCAACTGGATGGTGATGTGGTTATTGGCGGGCAAACAATCAAAGACCCGCAAATTTCTTTCATGAACAATATCAATGGCGTTAATGTTGGTAGTGGTTTTTTCAAGGAGGGTGGTTTTCGCATCGACCGCGAAAATGACTTAATCGAATTTATCTATAACGCTAGGGATGAAAATTGATTAAACAACAGTCCACGGAACGATGAGGTTTTCACCTCTTTTCGCGGTGATTTTGTAGACTTTTTTAAGATTTTTCGTGGTCAACACCGCTTCCGCACTGCCGGAAGCGACAACCCGGCCTTTATCCAATAACGTCAGGGTATCGCAGAACCGCGCCGCCAAAGTCAGGTCGTGGAGAACAATCACCACCGCCCTGCCCTGGCTGGCCAGGTTTTTCAGAACCTGCATGACCCGAAGCTGGTGTTCGGGATCCAAGGACGCCACCGGCTCATCGGCCAGAAAGATCGGCGCTTCCACCGCCAGGGCGCGGGCCAGCAGGATACGCGCGCGCTCGCCTGCGGACAAAGACAAGATATTGCGATCCGCCAGATGGACACCATCGACAGCTTTAAGCGCCCGGTCGATCGCGGCTTCGTCTTTCCGGGTAAGCGTTTCAAAAAAACCACCATGGGGATAGCGCCCCAATGATACTATGGCGCGCGCGGTCATCGGCCAGTGAACCTCGTTGAGCTGGGGCAGGTAGGCAATTTTTTTGGCCAAATTCCGGTCTTTTTTGGGGTTGATGATATCACCCAGAACCTCAATATCGCGCGCGCCCGGCACCAGGCCAAGAACGGCCCGCAGCAGGGTTGATTTACCGGCGCCGTTGGGCCCGATCAGCCCGGTGACTTGGCCGCCACGGGCCTCGAATTCGACCCCGCGCAGGATTGGTTTGCCGCCCAGGGCGACATCGAGGTTACGTATGTTCAATGCGCTCATCGCATCGCCCGCCGGGTTGCAATCACATAATACAAAAAGAACGGCGCGCCCAAAAGAGCGGTCATGACGCCGATGCGCAGGTTTCCGCCGTGGGGCAAAATCCGGATCAAAACATCAGCCCCGACCAGGATCAGCGCCCCGGCCATGGCACTGGGGATAAAAATGCTGCGGGGATCGTGACCAAATAGCGGGCGCACCATGTGGGGTGCCACCAGGCCGACGAAACCGATAACCCCGGTGACCGCAATCGAAGCGCCGACGCTGAGCGCAACCCCGATAATCACCATTATTTTTGTCAGCTTTAAGTTGACGCCCAGCGAATGGGCGGCCTCGTCGCTCAGGACGGTCGCCTTCAGGGGCCGGGTGGCGGCAAACAAAACCCCCCAGCCAAGGACAATAAAGGGCAAAATAAGCGTCAAATCCGCCAGGCTGCGGTTGCTGAGCGAGCCCATAAGCCAAAACATGATGTCGTTAAAAGCAAACGGATTGGGCGACAGATTTAGCGCCAGCGCGGTCAACGAGGCGGCAAAAGAATTCAAAGCGACCCCGGCCAGGATCAGGGTCAAAACGCTGACATCCCACAGCACCACCAAAATCAAGAGGCTCATGGCCAAAAGCGCCATACCGATGGCTGCCAGCGGCAGGGCAATGTCAGTGAAGCCGGCAAAACCAAAATACAACACGATCACGGCGCCCAGCGCCGCCGAAGAGGAAACGCCGATAACCCCGGGTTCAGCCAACGGGTTTTTAAACAGCGCTTGCAGGGATGCCCCGGCAATGCCAAGGGTTCCGCCGACCACCAGCCCGAGCAACAGCTGCGGCAGCCTGAGGTCGCGGACAATGGTCTCTAGAAGCGGGTCACCGCTGCCAAAAAGTCCGGTAAAAACATCGCCGAAGCTGAGCGTGGCCGGGCCCGCCTTCAGGGAAAGCAGCGAGACAAAAGCGAGCAAGATAAAAAGCCCGCCATAAGCTATGGTCGTTTTAGGGAGTGGTTTCAAAGGTCCCCTCCTCCACCTTGGACCGGATCAATGCCGCCCCTTCCACGGCATACCACGCCGGGCAGCTTAAGTAACGGCTGGGAATGTCAACAACGCTGACATCCGCCATCGCCGCTTGCATCGCCGGATGGGCGGCAAAGCGCCAGCTTTCAGCATTGCCAATGCGGGCATTGAAAAAGCTGGTGATCAGGATATCGGGTTTGAATTTGATAAACGCTTCGACCTTGAAGCTGCTCCAGCCCTGGCCGCCCTCTTCTGCCATCAGGTTTTTCAGGCCGGCAAGTTCTATGGTCTGGTGCAGGAAGGTCCCTGATCCGGTGGTCACCCCGCTGGGGCTGACATAGAGGGCGCTTTGACCCAAGGCCGGTTTTTGCCGCAACGCCTGCAATTCGGCCTCGGTTTTCTGGCTCAACGCCGCCGCTTTCCCGGGTTGGTCAAGCGCGGCCCCAACCTCGCCCAGATCATCAAGCGCGTCTTCTATGGTATTGGGCAGGCCGGTCTTGACCACCCGGATGCCGAGGCGCTCCAACATCGTAACCAGCCCCGGATCACCGGCCCCGGTGGACAGCACCAGGTCGGGCCCAAGCAGCAGAATTTCTTCGGCAGTGCCAAAGTGTTGGGGAAATTTTTCCGCACGGGCAGCATAATAGGAAAAGGCCCCCCGTGAATCCTGGCTTAGGGCAATGATCTGGCGGTCTTCGGCCAACGCCAGTACCAGTTGGTCCGAGCACGAATCAAGAGAGATCACCCGGGGCAGCCCATCGCCAAAGGCGGGCGCTGCCCCGAGGGCTACCAACAAACCACTTATGGCCAACAAAGCTTTCATATGATTTTAAAAATTCCCCCGCACTCCGGCATAGGCGGAAATATCGGCGGTGCCAAACCCGAAAACTTCCTGGTAGGTTTCATCCAGCACGTTTTCGATCCGGGCATAGAGTGTAATCGTATCATAGACATCATAGGTCGCCCGGATATCAACCACCGTGAAGGAGGGCAACGTCACCCCGGTGTCCAATTGCTGGCCGGTAAAATTAATCCCGGCGGATAGTGAAACGCGGGCCGTGGGGTCAAAAGTCACAATGGCATTGAAGATATTCCTGGGGCGCCGCAGCAATAACCCGCCAGTGTTTTGGTTGATTGCATCAATGTGGGTGTAATTAGCGTCCAATGAAACGCTCTGCAGCGGCCGGGCGCTGAAAATAATTTCAACCCCCTGGGCCCGGGTCGCGGTTATATTGCCGTAGGTAAAGCTAACCAGGCTAAAATCAATCTGGTTTTGGGTGGTTCTTTTGAACCAGGTAACGCTTAGCGAGGTGTTGTCCTTGATAATCGCCTGCTCTACCCCAACCTCCCAGCCGCTAGCGTCTTCTGGCAACAAGTCCGGATCGCCAAAGGCGGAAAACAGCTGGAACAGGCTGGGCGCCTTGAAGCCTTCACCCCAGTTGGCGCGAAAGGTGGTACCGGTCCCGGGGATCCGGAAGTTGGCGGTTATCCGGAACGTGGTATGGCCGCCAAAGGTTTCGTGGTCATCATGGCGCACCCCGAAAGTGATGTTCAGGTTGCTGGCAGGCGCCGCAAGAAATTCCATAAACACACCGTTGATATCGGCTTCGGCCGCCAGGAACGAGGCAAACGGGCCAAGCAGTTCGGTGACGATGCTGCCCGACTGAAACTGCCCGCCAACCAGCACCGTGATTTTTTCATGCAGTTTGATCGTACTCAAAAGATCAATCGTGCGATTGCGGCTTTCTGAAATAAAACTCATGGTCCCGAATTCAAAATCGACCCGGTCAATATTTGACCAGGAAACCCGGGCTGTGTTTTCAACTTTTCCACCCAGCACCGCCCAGGTCGCAGCCAATGAGCCTTGCAAGTCTTCGGTTTCATTCAGGCCATCGCCATCAACAAATCCCCCGGTATTGAAATCGAAGGCATCATATTCCACCCGCGAATCGGCGCGGCGAATAATGCCATCAAACCAAAGATTTTCGGTCGGCTTCAGGCCAAAATTCCCGGTAAATACAAAGGTGTGAAAAGGGTCGCTCTCAGTATTGCCGGCATCCTCATCAGCGGCAGAAAAGCCATTGGTTCTGATCCCCGAGGCGGAAAAATTTGCAGAAAAAATGCCAGTGCGAAACCCTACATTGGCATTGCCGCGAAATGTACCAAAAGACCCGCCTTCAAGCGAACCGCTGGCTGAAAAAGGGGCATCTGCCTTTTTGGTGATAATGTTGATCACCCCGCCGATAGCATCCGACCCGTAAAGTGTGGATTGCGGACCGCGCAGGATTTCAATGCGTTCAATATTGTCGGAGGTCAGTGCGCCAAAATTAAACGAACCGGTCGGCAAGCTTAAGTCATTTATTTTTATGCCGTCGATAAAAACCAGGGTCTGGCCCGGTTCCGCGCCGCGAATACGCAAACTGGCTACGGTCCCGATCGAGCCACTTCTGGAGATGGTAATGCCGGGGGTGGATCGCAGCAATTCCACCACGCTCACCTTCTGGGTTTTCAGAATATCCTCTTCGGTCAACAAGGTGATGCTGGTCCCGGTTTCGCTTAAGGGGGTTGGTGTCCGGTTGCCGATCACAACCACCTCTTCGGTATCGGTTTCCTCCTCCCCGGCGCTGGCGTTGATTGGCATGCTTGAAATCAGCGCTGCGGCAAGCAGCGCCTTTGGGTGAAATTTGTTGGGTCTCATTGGTCTGGCTCCAAAAATTAAGGTTGAGCCAGCTTTTGGAAATTGGGTCCAGGAAAGCCGGCGACATAAATGTCGCCGCACGCGTTGATACGCACCCAATGTTTGTCCCGAACCTGGGAGGACGACTTAGGTGGCAGGTTTCCTGGCTTTGCGGGTCGCGGCCCTTTTCCCAAACGCCTTCCCGGTTTCCCAGTGGCTTTTGTTGGGGGGCTCGCCGCTAACAGTTGCGGGCACAGCCGCGGATTTGTTTAAAATAAACGCACCGCGTTCCCTATTATCCCCGGTCTTTTGGGGCACCATCTGAAATGAAATCTAAGGGAAAGAGCTTTCCCGGGCAAGGACGATTATATTTTTTATTTCGGCTTCGATTCACGGCGGTATTGGCCCAGCGCCGAAACAACCACCAAAAAATGTGACCTAAAGCAGACCTTCACTTCTGCTGCCACCATTCAGCATTTCGTTTACAAAATGTTTGCAAAACTTCCTATTTTCTATTTAGGTGTTACCTTCCCCGGACAGGGGACTTTTTTGAATGACCTTGGGGCGGCATCGCCACTGGGAGCCACTGGGATTGCAGGGGTCAATGTTTGAGCGTTTTAAGGGGCGAACAGCTTTAGATGTCAGATAACAACCAACAGGAAAAGACCCGCCGGTTAGCGACCATTTTGGCCGCTGACATTCTCGGCTATTCCAGATTGATGGATGCCGATGAGGAAGGCACCTACGCCGCGCTCCTCTCGGCCCGCTCCGAAGTTATTGAACCCAAAATCAAAAAGCACAAGGCCCGCATCGTCAAACACACCGGCGATGGTTTCCTGGCGGAATTTCCAACTGTCCTGTCAGCGGTCAAGTTTGCCATGGAGTTGCAAGAAGAAATGGCCCGCCGGGCCAAGGATGCCCCGAAAGACCTGAAGATCAAGTTTCGTATCGGTATTAATATCGGCGATATCATCGTCGATGATACTGGCGATGTATTCGGCGACGGCGTCAATATTGCCGCCCGGCTGGAAACCCTTGGGATTCCAGGCGGCATTTGCATCTCGGATTCGGTTTATCGGGCCGTCCACAAGAACCTGAAGGTCAAATTTGACGACCTCGGTGGCCAGAAGGTCAAGAACATCCCCGAGAAAATCCACGCCTATGATGTCAGGTGGCCCGGTGAGGGTGGCACACCGGATGAGCGTACGGTAAAAGCCACCTCAAAACGAAAATTTATGGCCCAGATGGCCGGGGCTGTGGCGGCAGCCGTGGCGCTTATCTGGATTGCCGTTTCGCAAATGTTTCCCTCTGAACCGGAGGTTGCTGCCGCCCTTGATAATTCTATTGCCGTAATGGCCTTCGTTAATATGAGCGATGACGCCAGCAACGAATATTTCTCCGATGGCATTGCCGAGGAACTCCTGAACCTGCTGGCCAAGATCCCGGAGCTTCGTGTGACTTCACGCACCTCGGCATTTTCCTACAAGGGCAAGGATATCGACACCCCGACAATCGCAGCAGAGTTGAATGTTTCTTATGTTCTTGAAGGTTCGGTCAGGAAATCCGGGAACCAGGTGCGCATCACCGCCCAGCTGATCGAGGCCCGCAGTGATACCCACATTTGGTCCGAAACCTATGATCGGACTCTTGACGATATTTTCGCCACCCAGGATGAAATAGCCGCCCGGGTGGTGGAACAACTAAAGGTCACCTTGCTGGGCGAAGCGCCTAAGGTGAGGGAGACCGACCCCGAAGCCTATGCCCTGGTCCTGCAGGCCCGCTATCTGGAGCAGCAGGGCACGTCCGACGCCTTTGAAAAATCCATAGCGCTTTTTGAACAGGCTCTGGAAATCGATCCGGACTACGCCGCGGCCTGGGCTGGCCTGGCCTCTGTGTACAGAGGGCAAGTGAGTATGGCGCTGCTGCCCATCGACGAGGGCTTCACACTGGCCCGCGAAGCGGCCAACCTGGCCCTGGAGATCGACCCGGCGAATGCACCGGCGTATCGCAGCCTCGCCAGGATCGCGATGGACTACGATCGCGACCTTGAGGCGGCAGCGCAGAATTACCAACGGGCGCTCGCCCTGGAAACGGCCAACACCAACAGCATCTCCGGCGCTGCCGCAATGGCCGCAAACCTTGACCGACTGGACCAAGCGATCTCGCTGGGGGAATACGTGGTCGCACGCGACCCGGTGAGTCCTGTCGGCAATAGGGCCCTGGGGCTTTATTATTTTTATGCCGGGCGCCTGGACGAGGCCATCGCCTCGTTCCGCACCACGCTGACCCTAAGTCCGGGCTACAGCGGCGCCTATTACAAGATCGGCGAGGCGCTGTTGTTGAAGGGCGAGCCGCAAGCGGCGCTGGCGGCCATACAGAAGGAGCCCTTAGAGGTATACCGCCTGATCGGCCTGGTGACGGCCCATCACGCGCTGGGCGACGCTGCCGCCTCCGATGCGACGCTTGCGGAGTTGATCGAGAAGTACGAAAAAGATGGGGCCTGGAATATCGCCTACGTGCTGGCGGTCCGGGGTGAGGCCGACCGGGCCTTCGAATGGCTGAGTAAGGCGGTGGCCTACAACGACGCGGGCCTGTCTGAGACTGTAACCACACCCCAGTTTGCCAACCTACACAACGATCCGCGCTGGCTGCCGTTCCTCGAAAGCATTGGCATGTCCCACGAGCAACTGGCAGCGATCGAGTTCAACGTCACCCTGCCCGAATAGGCACGGCTAGGGGAAAGGAAAATGTCATGAAGAATCTTTGGCGAATTGGACTAACGCTAATCCTGCTTGCTTTCAGCGGAAGTGGACAACAGGCGGACGAGCAGGACCGGGGAAGTTTGACCACCGATCCGGTTTACACCGATATGGGCGCTTATGAGCTTTATTTGCAGGCCCGCCAGTTGATCAGAAAACGTGGGTCCGCTTTAGAGGAGGCAGTCATTATTCTTGATGAGGTTATCGCCAGGGAACCCGACTTTGCCCCGGCCTGGGCGGCGCAATCATTGGCTTATTCCGTGATCCCCAATTATTTAGTGGAATTTAAGGGGGAAGCCATAAATGCACCTGAGGTTTTATTCCTGGGGGAAACTACGGCCTTCAGGGCGGTTGAATTAGATCCCAATCTGGCGGAGGCGCATTTGGCGATGGGCAATGCGCTAAGGTGGCGGCGGGTTTGGGGTGCAGCAGAGGATGAATATTTAAAGGCCTATGAGCTTGACCCCTATAATATTGATATTATAGAGGATGTTGCAGAATTTTATAACGCCGTTGGCAAGTATAAGGAAGCTCTGAAATATGCAGAAAAGGGCTATAAGTTAGAGCCTTTGGTTCCCTTAGCAATTGCAACCTATGCTACGAATCTTTCCTTCAATAGCCGTTATGAAGAAGCTGAGGTCATGTTTAAAAAAGCACTTGAAATTCAGCCGGGTTTTGCCTGGCCGTTAACATATCTCCGTGACCAATATTTGGGGTTTGGCGAGCTGGATAAAGCCATAGACATTGTTGAAGGCTGTGAACCGTGTTTGGCGAATCCTATTGTAGCTGCGAACGCTGAGATTTTAATAAAATACCGGGACGGCGAAATAACCCCCGAAGAAATCAAACAACTCATTCAGGAAGACAACAATTTTTTTTCGGGCGGAGTTGCTTTTATACTGGCGGGTGTTGAAGGCTTGCTGGATCAATATGAGACCCAGGCCTTTGGCCAGCCTGCTTATAATTTTTCCCTCTGGGGCGGCAAACCTTATGCCAGCGAATTGGTTAAAACAGAACGCTATAAACGGCTGGTAAAATATTTGGGTCTTGTCGATTACTGGCGGGTTCGGGGTTGGTCGGATAATTGCGAACCTGTTGGCGATGATGATTTCGAGTGTGGTTAGCGCTCAGGCGACGGGCCCGTAGCTCAGATGGGAGAGCGCTGCGTTCGCAATATGCCGAGAACCCTTATTTCATGCCCTATCCAAGCTGTTACCTCAAAAACTGTGTCCCAAAGCGTGTCCCATTTATTAACTCGTAAAGCTTTTTAATAGGTCTGCTTTTGACCCAAAGCAGTCTCTTTTGAGATCGACCTTACAGCCGGCATTGGCGTCAGGAAAAGCGGTTGGACGATCGCGCTAACACCCCGCGTTGCAATTAAAACAGGGTTGAGGGCGAAAACCAGCACTGCCCGGTTGGGAAGGTCGGCCGGATTGTGTATAATATGGCCATGCGGGTTTCAGGCGAAATCTGCCAGCGACTGATAGGGAGACCGCGGTAATGAGCAAAGCCAGGGCACGGGAGCGAAAAAAGGCCAGATTGGCGAAGCGCCCGGCGGCGACGGTGGCCCCTCGTGACGTGCATGATTCAGACAGCCAGCAGCTAAAGTTAGCAACCAATGGCGCATCGCCGTCTCAGTCGCAACTCAACCGCCTTCTAGAGCACTATCAAAGCGGGCGGTATGGCGATGCTGAGAAGTCAGCAATATCCATCACTGAACAATTTCCACACCATCAATTTAGCTGGAAAGTACTTGGGGCGGTGTTCCAAGAAACAGGTAGAATATCGGAGTCAGTAGTTGTCAGTCAAAAATCCGTGGAATTAGCTCCTCAAGATGCCGAAGCCCATAATAACTTGGGTAACACGCTGAAAGATCTTGGCAGATTAGAAGAGGCTGAAGCAAGCTTCAGACAAGCGATAGCACTGAAACCAGACTTTGCCGAAGCCCATAGCCACTTGGCCTTTACTCTGGTAGCAAAGGGCTTAACAGAAAGTGCCCTAGAGCATTTTAAAAGAAACCTTGATTTGGAAAGGGGTCAAAATCCTGTCAATCCGCATCATAAAAGTTTTAGACTAATCAGCAAAGCCAAAATTGATCACGACATTGAGCAGTTCGAGTACTTAGCTGCCTCGGGTTATGAGACTGAAAGGTTTCATGAACTTGCGACCCGCTATAAAAAGATATCCTCGGAAATCAATTGGCCATTAGACACAGAGACTCTTCCTCTAAGTGATCAGCATCTAAATGTTTTGGGAGATACTTATAATCGCCCCATTCATATCCTTGAAGCCCCTGCATTAGGCGAATTTTCGTTAGGTGATAACCTCGATGTGAATAAGATTACAGAGGACTATTTTGAGCATGAGTTCGGTTTAACTTATTTCGATGATTTTTTAAGTCCTACTGCCCTGAAGTCTCTCCAGGAATTTTTGCTCGGAAGTACGATCTGGTTTGATTTTTTTCATACTGGTGGATATATGGGAGCCTATCTAAAGGATGGATTGGCTTCTCCATTAATTCTACAAATTGCAGAAGATCTCAGGAAGAGCTTTCCCAAAATATTTAAAAATCACCCCTTAATCCAGCTCTGGGCATATAAATATGATAGCCGGGCTTGCGACAAAAATAATTCTTATACGGGAATAAATGTTCATGCAGATGCTGCCGCTATAAATGTAAACTTTTGGATCACCCCCAAATCGGCAAACTTGGATCCTTCATCGGGTGGATTAGTGGTATACAACGCCGTGGCGCCTTTAGTTTGGAATTTCGATGCTTATAATGGTAATGAAAAAAAGGCCCGTGAAGAGCTTCAAAATAGCAGTCAGAAAAAAACTATCGTGCCTTACAATGAAAATAGAGTTGTACTGTTCAATTCTAGTTTATGGCATGAAACAGATAAAATTGAGTTTAAAGAAGGATATGAAAATCGGCGTATTAACCTCACAATGCTATTCGGGAGGAGGGAATTATAAGAAGCTAGCATAACTATCGGTTCCTACAAAATAGACCAGCCATGGAGCCACACCTCAACCCCTTTCCTCCCTTGGTGATACCAAGGCTGCTGACCAAGCAGAGACTAATTCGTCCGAGTACCCGGTTGCTTCAATCCTTCTGGATTGCCAGGCGCCGCTTTGCTGGTCCTCACATCCGACATTTCAGGCCGTCGGCTTTTTTATAACGTTAACTTCGAGTCAAGAAGCGGACTGGTTACAAAAAATGTTTCACCTAACCCAGTGGGTGCCAATGTCCGGGTCGCAATGGGGACAGCGTTGGCCCGAGATAGAAAAGAAATTCCTGGAAAAAATTCGTAGAACCCTGACGCTGCTTCCGGCGTCGTAACAAGCACCGGAAAATATGACCCGAAGCGGACGTTCAGTTTTGCTGCCGCCATTCAGCATCTGGTTTACAAAATGTTTGCAAAAGTCCAAAAACTCTCCTTTGATGCTATCTTCTTAGACAAGGGGGCTTTTTTTGAATAACTTTTTCTCAGAACTGAAGCGACGAAATGTTGTCCGCGTTGGAATCGCTTACGTCGTGGTCAGCTGGGTAATCCTGCAATTTGTCAATATTATCCAGGAGATCGTGAGGTTTCCCGGCTGGTTCCCGCAAATGGTTCTGGTTCTTTTGATTATCGGGCTTCCCATAGCCCTTATTTTCAGCTGGGCATACGAGGTGACCCCAGAAGGTGTCAAAAAAACCGCCGAGGTCGATAAATCCAGTTCCATTACCCACGGCACCGGACAGCGGATCAACAAGCTGATCATCGGCGCGCTAGTGTTGGCGCTTGGCTTTATTGCCTACGATAAACTCATCGGCCCGGATGGGCGGGTGGTTACTCAGGTCGAAGCGGGACA
>SMXR01000040.1 GCA_004356215.1 Alphaproteobacteria bacterium
GCCCGGGTGAGCGGAAATATTGTCCCGATAAAGGATGGCCAGCAAAAAACCGGCGCCATCATTAACCCCCCGGTTTCCTGAAAACTCTTTTTTATTAGCCGGTGATTTCACCCTCAGAAAAGAAAAAGGCAATTTCGGTCTTGGCATTGTCCGGGGAATCAGAGCCGTGGACCGAGTTGGCTTCGATGCTTTCGCCAAAGATTTTGCGGATCGTGCCTGCATTTGCCAAAGCGGGGTCGGTGGCGCCCATCACTTTGCGATTTAACAAAACCGCATCCTCGCCCTCAAGCACCTGGACAACCACCGGGCCGGAGGTCATGAATGTGACCAAATCATTGTAGAACGGCCGCTCCTTGTGTACCTGGTAAAAATCTTCCGCCCGCTCACGGGAAAGCCTTATTCTTTTTTGTGCGATGATGCGCAGCCCCGCGTCCTCCAGCAGCGCGTTGACCGCGCCGGTCAGATTGCGCCGGGTGGCGTCGGGTTTAATGATAGATAAGGTACGTTCGCTGGCCATTAAAAGTACTCCTGGTGCCTGGTAAAATGTTGGCTGGCTTATAGCTTCGGCGGGGGACTGTGGCAAGTTGGAATTTCAGCGCGCTAGGCTGTGGACTTTTTTACCCAGTTGCCATTTTCAGTCTGGCTCCAGTAGGTCAAATTCGCCCCGGCCTCCTTAAAGCTTTTCCAATGTTCACGGGCGCGCTTTACCTCGCCCGCAATCGCACCATTAAAAACCAGGAAAACGCGTTTGTATTTATCAATATCGCCAATCGGGGCGCCATGAAGGATAAACAAAAAGTCAGCCCCGGCCGGGTTGTCTTCACCATCGGTCAGGTAAACCGGTTGCGCTTCCGGAAAATTTGAATTGGCGGTGCCGTGGGGCAAAAAACTGTCGGGATCATGGGTCCACAGCGCCAGATCAAAAACCCCGACATCGGCATCGCTGGCAAGGCGAATGACAGCCTTGTTGCCGCCATCGAGGGTCTTTTGCAAAAGCTTTAACAGTGCGCGCTCAATCGATTGGCGGCCAAGTTGATAGAAACTGATTTCGCTCATGGCTGGCCTAGTTTTCAAAGTTGTCCCGGGTATACCGGTCCAGCAGGCGCACGCCATACCCGGTTGCGCCCTTGTCCCACAGGCGGCCCGGCCTTAACGTCCAGACCATGCCGGCGACATCGATATGCGCCCACGGAACATCGTTGGTAAAACGCTGCAAGAATTGTGCCGCGGTGATCGAGCCGGCGTTGGCGCCATCACCCATATTCTTCATATCGGCAATATCGCAGTTGATCAGCTTGTCGTATTCCTTGGTGAGCGGGAACCGCCACACTTTATCGCCGCTGTCCTGGCCGGCTTTATCAAGGGCCTTGGCGACCTTTTCGTTGTTGCTGAAAAACCCGGCGTACTGGCCCCGGCCCAGGGCAACAATCATGGCCCCGGTTAAGGTCGCCAGGTTGATCATGGCCTTGGGCTTGAACCGGTCCTGGCAGTACCAAAGAATATCAGCCAGAACCACCCGCCCTTCGGCATCGGTGTTCAGCACTTCAATGGTTTGCCCGGATAGGGATGTGAGAACATCCCCGGGCCGGTAGGCCTTGCCCGAGGGCATGTTTTCCACCAGGCCAACAATTCCTACGACATTCACCTTGGCTTTGCGCCGGGCCAGGGCTTTCATGGTGCCGGTGACAATGCCGGCGCCGCCCATGTCCCATTTCATTTCTTCCATACCAGGGCCGGGTTTGAGGCTGATGCCGCCGGTATCAAAGGTGACCCCCTTGCCAACGAAAGCAACCGGGGCAACGCCCTTTTTGCCGCCATTCCATTTCATGATGGCGACATGGGATTCGCGGGCACTGCCCTGCCCCACCGCCAGCAGCGCGCCCATGCCAATTTTTTCCAACTCTTTTTCGCCGAGAATTTCAACTTCGACACCATCGGCTTCCAGGGTTTTTATGCGTTCAACAAAACTTGCCGGGTAAATGACGTTGGCCGGTTCTGAAATCAAATCGCGGGTCATGAAAACACCATCGATGACCAAGTCCATTTCAGCATAACGTTTTTCAATCCCGGCCTCTGGAGACACAATCCTGGCCTCCTCCAGCCGTGCTTTTTTATGCTCCGGCTGCTTGGTCAGGTATTTTGAAAAATGATAGGATCGAAGCCTGAGGCCGGCGGCAAGGTGGGCGCCAAAAACCTCAAGGTCAATCGGGCTGCCTTCAACCTCATCAAACGGGATCGTGACGGTTTTTTCACCTGACCGCAAAAGTTTGGCGGCAATGAGTGCCCCGGTATCTTCGGCAGAAAGTGCCGTGACCTTCTTTAATGCGCCGAGCCCGAAAACCACAATGCGCGAAAATCCCAACCCACTCGGCGCCAGAATTTCCACAACTTGACCTGCTTTCCCGCTAAAATCAGACCCCTTGAAGGCTTTTTCCAGAGCGCCGCCGCTGGCTTTATTGTAGTGGCTGGCTTGCGGTCCCAGCTTGCCGCCCTCAAGGGCAAACAAGGCCAAGGCGCCGCTTTCTTCCGTAACCGTCGGGCTAAAGGTGATGTTCATAGTGAGCCTCTCAAAAATTAGGAAAATCAGGAAAATACTGTTCGCTTCACCCTGTTTCTATAGCGCCCGGGGGCGCGTCTGCAAAGGGCCTTCTTGGGGGCGCCGGGTTTTTCCATAAAATCGCCAATTTTTTTATTTATTTGTTCCCTGCAACCTGTTTAATAATCAGCACGCACATTTAAGGGTTTTTCCCTGATTTGGTGCCTGAGAATTATTACTAGGCAATCGAGACCCTATGTCGCAAAAAAGAAATTCCACCCGTTTGCTCTTCGGCCTTTTGGCCGGGTTGTATCTTGCCGGAAACTCACAGGATGCCTGGGCCCAGGATGAGGATGACCAAGGCCTTCTGTTTTCCGCTGAAGAAGTTGTTTTTAATCAAAAAACCCGGGAAGTAACCATTACCGGCCATGTCGAACTATCACACGCCGGCTATGTGCTTCAGGCCGATCAGGTGATTTACAATGAAATTACCGGGATTGTTCACGCCTTTGGCAATGTAAAGTTAACCGACCCGAATGGCACCACGCTTTACCTTGATGAGGCGGAACTGGATGATCAACTGCGCGACGGCATGATCCAAAACCTGCGGTTGGTATTTTCAGACGGCTCGCGGCTTGCCGCCCGTGATGGTGAACGCGTTGATGGCAACAAAACCATTCTCAATTACGGGGTCTTCACCCCCTGTGAGATTTGTGATGATCACCCGGGCCGGCCGCCTACCTGGCAGGTGCGGGCGGTACGGGTTACCCATGACCAGGAAAAGAAACGAATTTATTACAAGAATGCCACCCTGGAAATTTTTGGGGTACCGGTGGCCTATCTCCCCTATTTATCACACCCGGATCCGAGTGTGGCCCGGGCCAGCGGCTTGCTGACACCCGAAATTAATTTCAAACGGGAACTTGGCGTGATTCTTCAAATTCCCTATCATTTTGTTTTATCGCCATCGAGTGACGCCACCCTGACGCCCATTATAACCACCAAGGAAGGCCTGGTTTTGGCTGGTGAATACCGCCGCCACTTGGGTTTTGGCCTGATTTCTACCGAAGGCAGTATTACCTATGTAAAAGAACGTGATGACGATAATATGGAAACCGGAAAGCGTGAGTTCCGTGGCCACTTTTTTGCAAATGGCAGTTTTCAGCACTCCGGTAATGTCCGCACCAAAGTCCAGTTCCAAGTCACCAGCGACGATACCTACCTCAGGCGCTACAACTTTTCCCAAGTCGATACCCTTAAAAGTGAATATTTAACCGAAGCCTTTAAAGGCCGCTCGTACCTGGCGCTGCAATCGCTTTGGTTTCAAGGCCTTATGGTTGAAGACGTCGCCGGCCTGACCGGGTTTGCCTTGCCCCTGATCCGGCTCAACCATGTCGGCAATCCAGATGGCATCGGTGGCGTGTTGCGGGTAAATTTTAATGGCCTTGCACTGTTCCGTACCCATGGGGAGGACACCCAACGGCTGTCTTTGAGCAGTTCGTATGAAGTGCCCTATACAACGCCGATGGGTCAGGTGCTCAAGGTTGGCGTTCATATTAGAGGTGACGTTTATAATATTCGTGATGCTGACCGCCCCGATTCAGAGTTTTATGGGGGCGAAAATGGCACCTATGCCCGGATTCTTCCAATGGTGACCGCAAGCATGGAATGGCCCTTTATCAAAACTGGTGGCGGCGTCCAGCAAATCATCACACCTGTGATAAACTTTATCGCAGCCCCCAACGGCGGCAATCCCGTGGGTCTTTCCAACGATGACGACCGTACATTTGAACTTACCGATACCAATATCCTCAGCCCTGACCGGCTTCCCGGGCTTGACCAGTGGGAAGGCGGCATCCGTTTCAATTACGGCCTGAAATGGCTATTGATATCAAAGCCTCTGAATATTGAAGTGTTCGTCGGGGAAAGTTACCGGTTTGAAATTGCCGGGGATAATGCTGAAGATGTTTTCTTTTCCGAAGGGTCGGGACTTTCCGGGCATGCCTCCGACATTGTCACCAGTTTTATAGTAACTTTTCTGGATGCGTTTCGCATTTCAAACAAGCTGCGCATTGACAAGGACAGTTTTACCATCAGGCGCAATGAAATTGATGCGGCGCTTTACATCAAAAATGCCAGGATAAGCGTGGGCTATTACAAACTTAACCGCGGCCGCCAGATGGAAGAACTGGAAGACGGGGAAGAAATCCGCGTCCACGGCAGTTTCAAGATTACTGGAAACTGGCAAGTGTTTGGTGATTTCACGCGGAATTTAGCCGCCGGCGGCGGCGCCATCAGCCAGGGCGCCGGGGTTATGTACGAAGATGATTGTGTTGAATTCAGCCTGTCGTGGCGCAAAAGCTTTACCAGCGATCGCGATATTGTGCCAGGCGATTCTATCCATTTTAGGATTAGTTTGAAACACCTTGGCTAGGTTACGTCTGATAAACAGGTTTTGTTTACAAGACATGGCCTTTGGCCTTTAAAATTCCATAATCTTGGCTTATAAAGCCGTATCCAAATGGCGTTGAAGTGTCTTTAGGATTAATTGAGAGTGCTAAGCGGAGCAAACAAAGATGAAATTTATCCTAAAGGGGCACATTTTAACCTTACGGGTCGGTGTGATCGTTTGCTTGGCGTTTGTTTTATCGGCAATTCCATTAGGGAATTTTGCCGGCAGCCAGCAAGTTATCCAGAAAATTGAGGCCCTGGTAAATGATGAAGTTATTTCCGCTTATGATGTTGGTCAACGAATTGGCCTGGTGCTTCTGGCCACAGGACAGAAGATAGAAAACCAGAATCAATTGAAGCAACTCCGCGATCAGGTGTTAGAGGACCTGGTTAATGAATTTTTGCAAAATCAGGAAGCCCGGCAATTTGAAGTCCCGGTTCAGGAGGAAGAAGTCAGGCAAGCCTTTGCCCGGGTCGCCGAGGGGTATAATCGCACACCGGAAACCTTTACCGCGCTTTTAGCTGAATATGGGTCTTCTCCACAGGCCATGATCAATCAGATTCGAACGGAATTTGCGTGGCAAAACCTGGTCAATGGCCGCTATGGGACGCAAGCCCAGGCCACCGATGAAGAAATTGACAAGGTTTTAGAAGATATGCAGGCTAATGTCGGCCGCACCGAATATCAAATTTCTGAAATTTTCCTGATTGTTAATAATCCGGCAGAGGAAGCCCGGGTGGCCGCAGCGGCCCAACAGATCAGGGACCGTATCCAGAGTTTTGCCCAGTTTCCCAATATCGCCCGGCAATTCTCACAATCCACCAGCGCGGCCCAGGGCGGTAATGTTGGCTGGGTCTCGGAGGGACAGTTTTCGGATGAAATTATAGAAGCGGTTAGCAAAATGGATCTTTTGGAGATTTCCCAACCAATCAGGACGGCTGGTGGTTTTTATATTGTTGGATACACAGATCGCCGTAAAATTTTGACCAATGATCCTTTGGACGAGCTTCTAGACCTGAGGCAAATCGGGCATTTTTTTACGGAAGATACCACTGAGGAAACAGCCCTGGCCTGGTATGATGTGGCGGTGGTTGAAACCGAGAGGGTGACCACGTGTGATCAATTCTTTGCATTGGCGGAAAATTTGGATGATGTGTCATACCGTGATCTGGGCGAGGTAGCCTTGAAACAGTTAAATCCGGAATTGCGGAAGATTCTTGAGGGATTGGAAACCGGCCATCCAACAGCGCTTTTAAACACACCAGAGGGATTTGTCATTTTTGTTTCGTGCGGCCGGCGCATGCCAGTACCGAGACTTCCCAGCCCCGGCGAGATTCAGCAGCAGATCGAAAATCGACGGCTGGTCATGATTGCCCGGCGCTACCTGCGTGACCTCAGGCGTGATGCCATCATCGATTACAAGTAAATTGACATTATCCTTTTATGGGGAAACCTGAAAACACCAAGTTACCAATAGCCATTACAATGGGCGAGCCGGCCGGGATCGGACCCCGTCTGGTGGCCGCGGCGTGGGCACAAAAGAAAGAAAGAAATATCCCGCGCTTCACCTTTTTTGGAGCTCCAGAGGTTTTCAAGGCCCATGGGTTGGATATTCCAGATGGAGGGGATTTTTCAACATATCCTGTTGCTTTAAAAAGCCCGGTGGTTGCCGGCACTCCCGATGCACGAAATGCCGCCTCTATACTAAAGTCAATTGAAACAGCTGTTCGGGCCGTTGAAAAAGGCGAAGCCCTGGCGGTTGTCACCTGTCCCATTCATAAAAAATCTTTGCTGGATGCCGGGTTTAAACACGCCGGTCACACCAATTTTCTCGGGGAATTAACCGGGGCAACTCCGGTAATGATGCTGGCCAATGAAGACTTAAAAGTTATTCCAATAACCGCTCACGTGGCACTGAAAAATGTCTCTAAACTACTAACCAAAAAGCTGATCATCACGACCGCGAAAATAGTTGCAAAGGACCTGGTAGAACGGTTTGGAATTGCCAACCCCAGGATGGCCTTTACCGGGCTTAACCCCCACGCCGGGGAAGAGGGCGCACTCGGTTCGGAAGAAATCCAGACCATTATCCCGGCAATCAAGGAGCTTCAGGAGATGGGCTATCAAGCCCAAGGCCCCTTCCCCGCTGATACCGCGTTTACCCCGGCCATGCGCATGAAGTATGATGTGTTTCTTGCCATGACCCATGATCAGGCGTTAATCCCGGTCAAAACCCTGGATTCCCGGAAAGCCGTTAATATTACGCTCGGCCTTCCCATTATCCGCACCTCGCCCGCCCACGGCACCGCTTTTGATCTGATCAGGGAAGGCCGAACCCCGGATCCGGAAAGCTTTATCCAGGCCCTTTTATGGGCCGAAAGGCTGGCGCAATGATTTCCAACCCAAACCCTGGTGACCCCCTGCCCCCGTTGCGCGAGGTGATCAAGGCCTGCGGCCTTCACGCCAAAAAAAGCCTGGGTCAGAATTTTCTTCTCGATTTAAATATCACCCGCAAAATTGCCCGCGCGGTTCCAGGTTTGGCGAAAGCTCATGTTATTGAAATCGGTCCTGGTCCCGGTGGCCTGACCCGGGGTTTGCTGTTGGAAGGGGCCGCCCGGGTGACTTCGCTTGAAAAGGATCACCGCTGCCGGCCTGCGCTTGAAGATATTGCCGAAGCCTATCCCGGGCGGTTTAGATTCCAGATCGGGGATGCCCTTAGCATCAATGAAAATTCCTTTCTTGAAGACAATAGCCATCCGGTACATATCGCCGCAAACCTGCCCTATAATATTGCCACCCCGTTATTGGTGAAATGGCTGGGCCTGGAACCATGGCCGCCTTTTTGGGAAAGCCTTACGGTGATGTTGCAAAAGGAAGTGGCGCTGCGCCTGGTGGCCGAGGCTAGCACCAAGGCCTATGGCCGCCTTTCGGTGTTGGCGCAGTGGCGTTCAACCCCTAAGATTCTGTTTCATGTTCCCCCCGAAGCCTTTACCCCGAAACCCAAGGTTACCTCCTCGGTGATGCAAATTATCCCGCGCCTGCCCAAACCTGACGGCTTGCTGAGCGGGGATATCTCCGGCTTTACCAAAGTCCTTTTTGGCCAGCGGCGCAAAACGCTCAGGAATGTTTTGAAACCCCTGGGTGATCAGGTGGCAGAGGTTTTAAAGGATCAAAACATTGACCCGGGCTTAAGACCTGAAAATTTAACAATCGATGAAATTGTGGCTTTGGCGAACGCCTTTAAAAAATCAAGTTAGCCGCCGGTGAGCGACTTAACAAAGCTGGTGAGACCAACCTGGCGGCTGCGCCGCATGCGTTCAACCTTCAGGATGGTTTTGACGTTTGACAGGCATTTTTCCAGATCCCGGTTTATCAGGACATAATCGTATTCGGCCCAATGGCTCATCTCGCCCTGGGCTTTGGACATGCGGTTCTGGACTTCGTTTTCGGTATCCTGGCCGCGGCTAACCAGGCGGTCGTGCAAATCCTCCATTGTCGGCGGCAGAATGAAAATCCGCACCAGGTCGCTGCGTGCTTTTTGCGCCAATTGCTGGGTGCCCTGCCAGTCGATATCAAACAGGACATCCTTTCCCGCCTCCAGCGCCGCCTCGACGACATCCCGGGGGGTTCCGTAGGAATGGCCGAATACATTGGCGAATTCCAAAAAGGCATCCTTCGATACCAAATCTTCAAAGGTTTCCCGATCAACAAAGGTATAGTCAGCACCATCGGTTTCCCCGGGGCGTTTGGGCCGGGTCGTGGTTGAAATTGAAAGCACTGTTTCGGGGTCCTCGGCGAGAAGCCGTCGTGACAGCGTGGTTTTACCCGCCCCCGAGGGGCTCGACAAGACCAGCATCAGACCGCGTCGTTTGGTTTCATCCGGCATTTACGACCCATCCCTTTTTCATGGCCTAAGATTTGCCTTGAGACTATAAGGAGTAAACGTAAATCATTCAAACAGGCTTTTATGATTGACCCGAAAAATATTCTGATCACCGGCGCCTCCAGCGGCATTGGCCAAGAGGTCGCCCTGCTTTACGCCAAGGAAGGCATAAACCTTGTCATTACCGGCCGCAATAAAGAGCGCCTGTTGGCCACCGCCAAAACCCTCGAGGAAAAAGGCGCGGGCGTCATTGTCAGGGTTCTCGATGTAACAGATCAAAAAGCGATGGCCGCCTTTATTGCCGAGGTCGACAAAAAAACCCCATTAGACCTGGTGATTGCCAACGCCGGGATCGGCGTCCAGAGCGGAGATTTCAAAACCCTTGATGAAGCCGCAAAGGCCACCTTTGAGGTTAATGTTTTTGGCGTGTTCAATACCGTTCACCCAGCGTTGGCGGTGATGAAGGAACGCGGCCGCGGGCAAATCGCATTGTTGTCTTCGCTTGCCGGTTATATCGGATTGCCCAGTTCGCCGATTTATTCTGCCAGCAAAAATGCCGTGCGCGCCTATGGCGAAAGCCTGCGGGCAATCCATGCCCCCCGCGGGATTGAAGTCAACGTCATTTGCCCGGGGTGGGTAAGAAGCCGGATTACCGATCGCAACCAATACCAGATGCCGTTTTTCATGGAAGCCCCCAAGGCGGCAAAAATTATCGTCAAGGGTTTGGCCAAAAACAAGGGACGGATTGCCTTCCCCTGGCCCATGGTTGCCCTGATTAAATTTATGACAATTCTACCCATCAGCTGGGCTTTGAAGATACTGGGCCGCGTGACCATGCGGGGCCGGTCCTAATCCTTGCCTTGTTCGCTTTGAAATTTGCGCCATTTGACAACATTTTGATTATGTTCTTCCAGCGTTGCGGCAAAGACATGCCCGCCAGAGCCATCGGCAACGAAATAAAGCGCGTCGGCCCCGGCTGGATTAAACACCGCGTCCAGCGCTGCTTTTCCGGGGTTGGAAATCGGGCCGGGCGGCAGGCCGTAGTGAATATAGGTATTAAACGGGGTATCCTTGTCGAGTTCGCTTTGGCGCAGCAAATGGCCCAGCGGCTCCCCCTTCGCCAAGCCGTAAATTACCGTCGGATCGGATTGCAGGCGCATCCCGAGTTTAAGCCTGTTCAAAAAAACTGCGGCAATCAGCGTGCGTTCTTCCGGCACTGCGGTTTCTTCTTCAACCATTGAAGCAATAATAACCGCCTCCTCAAGCGTACTGAAGGGCAAGGAATGATCGTACCCGGCCCACAACCCCTCCAGGAATGTGGAATTATTCATGCGCTCAAGCAGCTTTCCGCGGTCATCCCCCCGGGAATAAAGATATGTTTCCGGCAACAGCGTCCCTTCCCCCGGGATGGTATCTATCTCCCCGGTAAGCCGGGGGTTGCTTTGCAGGATCACGGTGACACCATAACTGGTGGTGCCTTCGGGAATGGTCAGCTTGTGCTGCAGGACCACACCTTGTTTGAGGATCTGCAAAATATCAGCCTGGCTTGCCCGTGCCGGGATCAGGTATTCGCCCGCACGCACTTCGCTGGCGGCGCCAGAAATTCTCGCGGTCCAGTAAAACGATGCCCGGGGGCTGATAAGTCCTTGTTGGATTAACTGGTCGGCAACCCGCGCCAGTGGGGCGCCATGTTCGATAATTGTGGTGGTATCTTCGCTGGCCGGCCCGGCCCGGTAAAAAAGGTAAGAATTGGCCATCACCACCAGCAATAACGCAAGCAGGCCAAAACTGGAGGCGCCGAGCAACGCGGCAGATTTTAGGTGGGGAAGTTTCTTGTGCTCGGGCATCCCAGGACTATAGCTGCACCGCCCTCAGGAAAGAAGGCCAAACCAGCGTCTAGGCGTCAAAAGACTTGACGATCAGCGAGGCGTTGGTGCCGCCAAAGCCAAAGGAATTTGACAGAATGACGTTGATTTCCCGTTCACGGGCCTTCAAGGGCACCAGGTCAATTCCGTGGCATTTGTCATCCAGATCTTCAAGGTTAAGGGTGGGCGGGGCAATATTATCGCGCATCGCCAAAACCGAGAAAATAGTCTCAACCGCACCAGCGGCGCCAAGAAGATGGCCAATCGCCGATTTGGTTGACGACATCGAAATTTTTGCCGCCGCATCGCCAAACATCCGTTTGACGGCGCCGAATTCAATCTCATCGCCGAGCGGGGTTGAGGTCCCGTGAGCATTGACGTAATCAATATCACCCGGGGTCATGCCCGCGCGTTTGAAGGCCGCTTCCATGGCGCGGTAACCGCCATTGCCGTCAGGCGCCGGCGCGGTGACATGATAGCCATCGCCAGACATTCCGTAGCCAACCACTTCGCCGTAAATCTTGGCGCCGCGCTTTTTGGCATGTTCCAGCTCTTCGAGGATGACCATCCCGGAGCCCTCGCCCATGACAAAACCATCGCGGCCCTTGTCCCATGGCCGTGAGGCCCGCTCCGGGGTGTCGTTATAATGTGTGCTGAGCGCCCGGGCCTGGGAAAAGCCAGCCACGCCAATGGCACAAATCGCACTTTCAGCCCCGCCGGCAACCATCATGTCGGCATCATCCAACATGATCATTCTGGCGGCATCGCCAATAGCATGCGCCCCCGACGAACAGGCGGTCACGGTGGCATGGTTGGGGCCCTTGAACCCGTATTTGATCGAAATGTTGCCAGAGATCAGATTGATCAGGCAGCTCGGGATAAAGTGCGGGCTGACGCGCCGGAAACCACGTTCATGCAAAGTAAGTGAAGCGGCTTCAATGCCTGGCAGGCCGCCGATCCCGGAACCGGTCATAACCCCGGTGCGCAGTTTTTCTTGTTCGGAAAGATCAGAAATTCCGGCGTCTTCCACCGCTTGCATGGCCGCCGCCACGCCAAACAGGATAAAGAGATCGACCCGGCGTTGTTCGCGTGGCGTCATCCAGTCGTCGGGGTTGAATGTGCCGCCGGTGCCATCACCATAGGGAACCTCGCCAATCACCTGGCAGGGCATGCCGGTGGCATCGAAGCGGGTGATCGGGCCAATACCCGATTTCCCGGCTAAAAGCCGGCTCCAGCTTTCCTCGACCCCACAAGCCAGCGGTGTAACCAATCCAATTCCTGTAATGACAACCCGTCTCATCGCAATGTTTCCCTTGTTCGTATCAGCAGAATTTTTGAATATAGTGTGTTTTTCGATCAATTCAAAAAAAAATCACATAAAAAACAAACAGGCAGCCAAGCACCATGGCTGGCTGCCCGATTGGTAAGGCTGAAAGTGGCTTACGAAGCCGATTTAATAAAATCGATCGCGTCTTTCACGGTCTGGATTTTTTCGGCCGCGTCGTCGGGAATTTCGATACCGAATTCCTCCTCAAACGCCATTACCAGCTCAACCGTGTCCAGGCTGTCTGCCCCCAAATCGTCAATAAAACTAGCGTTTTCGGTGACTTTGTCTTCATCGACACCAAGGTGTTCAACGACAATTTTCTTAACGGTAGCTGCAATATCGCTCATGTGTGTGTCCTTGTCTTCTTTTCGGGTTTAAATTCAACCTGTGCTGCAAATCAAATTTCGTCGCGTTCCTAGCACAGTTTGTATTCATTTGCCAAGCACGGGAATCCTTTTTTTTCTCTATATCTTTTCCGGCCAGTGGTTGCCCGACAGCAAACCGGTTATATCATAGCCATACCGCCATTGATATGGAGCGTCTGGCCAGTGACGTAGCCACCCGCTTCAGAGGCCAGATAGAGCACCCCGGCGGCTATATCGTCGGCGCTTCCCATCCGTCCCAGAGGTATCCGGCCTACCAGTTTAGCTTTTTGATCATCATTCAGGGCGTCGGTCATTGGGCTGACGATAAACCCCGGGGCGACACAGTTTACCGTTATACCCCGGCTGGCGACTTCTTGGGCCAGGGATTTTGAGAATCCGATAAGCCCGGCTTTCGAAGCCGCGTAATTGACCTGCCCGGGGTTGCCGGTGATGCCGACAATACTGGTGATTGAAATGATGCGCCCGAAACGGGCTTTCATCATCCCGCGCAGGACCGCCTTTGAAAGCCTGAATGTCGCTTCCAGATTGACTTTCAGAACCGCATTCCAATCCTCTTCTGACATCCGGATTAAAAGGTTATCTCTGGTAATGCCGGCGTTGTTGACCAGGATATCGACGCCGCCCATCAGCCCGGCTGCCGCAGACGCCAGCCGGTCCACATCGGCCATGTCAGAAAGGTTGGCCGGACAGGCATGGGCCCGGGCCCCCAGGTCCTTGGCCAGCGCCTCCAGCTTTTCCACCCTGGTCCCGGATAAAGCGACCTCAGCCCCGGCGCCATGCAGGGCACGGGCAATGGCCTCCCCCAGGCCCCCAGTGGCCCCTGTTACAAGTGCTTTTTTCTCTTTTAAATCAAACATTTATTCAAGTTTCCTAAATTATTTATCTTAGCCCTAGAGCTGGTTTTTGACGAAAAATTCAAGATCTTGTGCGGTTTGGATGTTTGAGATTTCCAATGTTGGGTCAATGCGTTTGGCCAAACCAGAGAGAACCTTTCCGGCACCGCATTCAACAACCCTGAGGACGCCCAAATCAGACAATTTTAAAATTGATTCCCGCCAGCGCACAACCGAGGTGACCTGTTGCACCAGCAAATGGCGGATTTCTTTGACATCGGTTATCGGCAGCGCGGTGACGTTAGAGATTATCGGCAGGCTTGGCGGAAACATCTCAATAATGTCGAGCGCAGCTTCCATCTCGACCGCTGCGGGGGCCATTAGCGGGCAATGAAACGGTGCGCTGACCGGCAGAAGAATGCCGCGTTTGGCGCCCCGTTTCTTGGCAATTTCAATCGCCCGGGCGACCGCGTCCTTATGGCCGCTGATCACCACTTGACCTGGGGCGTTATCATTGGCGGTGGTGCAAACCTCTGCCCCGGCAGCTTCCTGGGCTACCTCTCTGGCGGTTTCAAAGTCCAGTCCCAAAAGGGCAGCCATTGCGCCCTCGCCCACCGGCACCGCCCGTTGCATCGCCTGGCCGCGTTTTTTTAACAAAACACACGCATCGCTTAAGGGCAGTGTACCAACCGCGACCAGCGCCGAAAATTCACCCAGCGAATGCCCGGCAACGTAGCCGGCAATATCCGTCAGCAAATAGCCTTCAGCCTCGAGCGCCCGGACCACCGCCATACTGACCGCCATTAAGGCCGGCTGGGAATTTTCCGTCAGGGTTAAATCCTCCAGTGGTCCTTCAAACATTAATTTTGACAGGTTCTGGTCCAGGCTGCTGTCGACTTCCTCAAAAACCGCGCGGGCGGCGGGAAAGGCTTCCGCCAAATCCTTGCCCATTCCAACCGCTTGTGATCCCTGACCTGGAAACGTAAATGCGTGCATTACTGACCCCCGATTTTAGCTTGCTCCGTACTTTGGATATTTGGTCTAGTATTCATAAACAGGAAAAAAGTTCAAGCACCCTTTTTGCATCCAAATTGAAGGTGGGTTGCATCGTACAGGAAAACGGCTTTTTGGAGAGAAAAAATGAAAACAATTTTAAGTATATTTACCACAGTAATAATCTTAACTTTTCTTACCGCCTTTTCAACCGCAGGCACAACCGCGCCACAGGATTTGCCTGAAAAAGTTGAAGCCTTTATGGCTGCGTTGATTGAAACCCTGGATGTCGTCCCCGGGTATGCTATCGCCATTGCCGGGCCGGAACAGGCCCTGTTCGTCAAAGGTTATGGCACTACCAAAGCCGAAAACGGTGCGCCAGTTGATTCCCATACCCAGTTTTATATAGCCTCTTCAACCAAGTCGTTGACCGCGCTGGCTATTGCTTCCCTGGCTGAAAGGGGGCTGCTTGATCTCGACACCCCTATTAAAAATTACCTCCCAAGCCTTGCCGGCGCCCCTGCCGGCGAGGTTACCCTTTCCCAGCTGCTGTCTCATAGCCATGGCCTGATGGAAGAAGCCCTGACCTTGCGCACGGCTTTTACGGGTGATTACACACAAGCAATCCTGATCAATATCATTCGCAACCTGCCGCTTTCCGAAACCCCGGAAGCTTTCGCCTATTCCAACACCGGGTATGTCATTGCCAGCCTCGTTCTTGAACAAACCTTTGGCAAATCCTGGAAGACCATTGTTGAAGAAGAAGTTCTGAACCCGGCAGGCATGACCGCTACCACCGCTTATGTTTCCGCGTTGCAAGATGATTATGCACGGCCGCATTCCTGGTACGGCGTCAAGAATTCTTTTCCACTGGTGAAACAGGATTCGACAATGCATGCCGCCGGCGGCCATTTTTCAAGCGCCGCCGACATGGCGCGGTGGCTGCAGGTTCAGTTGTCAGGGGGCAGCATAAATGGCGAGACTATCTTTGCTCCTGGCCTGGTGGCCGGCACCCATTTACCCAGGGTGGAACTGGACGCTGAATTTTATACCTACAAGCGTCATCATTATGGCTACGGCTGGTATCAAGCGGACTACGATGGGATGGTGATGTACCACCACTTCGGTTCTTTTTCGGGATACCGCAGCCACGTTTCCTTTATTCCAGAACTGGGGATCGGTGTTGTGGTGTTGATCAACGATACCTCGCGGCCAGGGTTTAACCTGCCGGATATGATTGCCAATTACGTTTATGACCTGGCCAGCGGCAAAGAAACGCCTGAAACCCCCTACCAGGCTGAAATCGCCAAAATCGCCGAAATGATTGCCCCGATGGCCGGACATTCACCGCCCGACAGGCCGCGAAATGCGCCTGGGGATGAAGCCAAGTATGTTGGCAGCTATTCCAATCCTGAGTTTGGCACATTTCATTTTGAGATGAAGGACGGCGAGCTTCAGGTCTCAATCGGCATTCTTTCCTCCAAAACAACCTACATGGACGACGGGGCCATCCGCATGGAACTCACGCCCTACCAGGGCACCCTTGGGGTTTTTCAAGAGGATGAAAATGGTACCATAACCGGCTTTCGTTTTCGCGGCACCTCCTACACCAGGCTTGATTAATAAAAATATCCCCACAGGCGTAAATTTTTACTTGCGAAACAACAATTTCACAGCTATAGACCCCTTCATTCAAGCGAGCTGGAGGTTCCGCCGATGGTCGGCGGAAAACGATCAGCAAGGAGAAACTAAAAAATGGCTTTTTACGAGCACGTTTTCATCACCCGTCCCGATATGACCGAGGCCCAGGTGAAAACAATGACCGAAGACTTCACAAAAATTATCAAGGACAATGGCGGCAAGGTCGCCAAGAACGAATATTGGGGCCTGAGAACCCTGGCCTATAAAATCAAGAAAAATAAAAAAGGGCATTATATTCTTTTTAATATCGATGGCCCCCATCCGGCGGTGGCCGAACTCGAGCGCAAACAGCGCATCGATGAGAACGTCCTCCGGTTCATGACCATCCGCGTCGATGAAATGGAAGAAGGCCCGTCTATTATGATGCGCAGCAAATCTTCCGGTGATTATGATCGCAGAGACTCCAGAGGAGGCGACCGTCCGCCGCGCCGGTTTGATGATAAAAAACCATTTGTTAAAAAACCAGATGAAACAAAAACTGAAAATAAAAAAACTGACGATAAAAAAACAGATGACCCCAAGACTGATGAAACCAAGACTGATGAAACCAAGGCTGATGAAACCAAGGCTGATGAAACCAAATCTGGAAAAGAGGGAGACAAATAATGGCTGAAGATAGTGGCTTCAAGCGTAAACCCTTTTTCCGGCGCCGCAAGAGCTGCCCGTTTACGGGCCCCGACGCGATCAAGATTGATTATAAAGATACCCGCACTCTTGGACGCTTTATTTCCGAGCGGGGCAAAATTGTCCCGAGCCGGATCACCGCCGTCAGCGCGAAAAAACAACGCGAGCTGGCCAAAGCCATCAAACGCGCCCGGACATTGGCCCTGCTGCCATATGTCCAGGACTAGGGGGAGCGATCATGCAACTTATTCTTCTTGAACGCATTGGCAAACTTGGCCAGATTGGCGACATCGTGACCGTCAAAGACGGCTATGCCCGCAACTTCCTGTTGCCCAAGAAAAAAGCTCTTCGGGCCACGGAAGCCAACAAAATATATTTTGAACAGCAAAGAAAATCGATCGAAGCGCGCAATGCCGAGCAAATCAAAGCGGCTGAAAAAGTCGCCAAACAAACCCAGGGCGCCAAGGTCATATTGCTGCGTCAAGCCGGTGAAACCGGCCAACTTTACGGTTCGGTAACCTCGCGGGATATTGCGGTGGAACTGCGCAAACAAAAAATCCAGGTGCGCCGCGGCAATATTATCCTCGATAGCCCGATCAAGGAAATCGGGATCGCCAAAGTCAAGGTCAGCTTGCACGCGGATGTGATTATCGAAGTCGATGTCAACGTTGCGCGTTCGGCCGAAGAAGCCCAGGCGCAAGTTATCACCGCCGTTAAATTGTTCGAATCAAAAGAACTGGCCGAAGCCGCCGAAGCCGCCCTGTCTGATGAGCCCGCCGAGGAGGAAGCCGCTGAAGAAGCAGGTGAAGAAGCAGGTGAAGAAGTACCTGAAGAGGCTTCTGAAGAGGAATCGAAAGAAAAAGGCGAACCTGAAGACGCCAGCGAAAAAGAAGCCGGCAAAGCTAAAAAATAATTTCAAAAACAACCGCTTTCAAAACGGCCTCTTTTTTGGGGCCGTTTTTTTTATGAACACGTCTATTTATCCCCAATGTTATCCCCCTGTGTGAAAAACAGCGGGGTCAAAATCGTGATAACCAAGATTTTCTTTATGGTTTACCCTTACATAAATCCCGCACATTATTTGAGGGGGAGACCACCAAAATGGCCGAAACGCTGAAAACACCTGAAACCGCCAACGATGACCTGAATTACCGGGAGCTGCCGCATAACCTGGAGGCCGAGCAAGCGCTCCTGGGGGCGCTTCTTATCAATAACGCCGCCGCAGAGAAGGTTCAGGGCTTTCTGGAGCAGGAACATTTTTTTGAGCCCGTTCATGGCCGCATCTATGACGCTATCATAAAATTGACCGACCGCGGCCAGACCGCCGACCCGATCAAGCTGAAACCATATTTCAAGGACGACCCGGCGCTGGAAGACGTTGGCGGGACGTCTTATATCATCCGCCTTGCCGGTTCGGCGCCGACGGTTTTCAACCCGGAAGATTACGCCAGAACGGTTTACGACCTGGCGCGGCGCCGCGACTTGATAGAAATCTCTGAAAAAATGATGCAGACCGCATATAATTCGCCAATCGATTCAAGTGCCGCGGAGCAAATTGAAGACGCCGAAAAAGACTTATTTAACCTGGCCGAACTGGGCGCCCACGAAGGCGGTTTCAAACGCTTTGGCGGGGCGCTGGCTCAGGCGCTTGAAAATATTGATTCGGCCCGCAAGGACCCCGATGATTTGAGCGGCATCACCACCGGCCTGAAGGGCCTCAACGATAAATTCGGCGGGCTGCACAAAAGCGATCTTAAAATCCTCGCCGGGCGCCCGGCGATGGGTAAAACCTCGCTGGCCACCAATATCGCCTTCGCCGCCGCAAAACGCTATCTGGCAGACAAGGCCAGCGGCGCCGACATGGAAAAATCAAAGGGGGCGGTGGTTGGTTTCTTTTCGCTTGAAATGTCGTCCGACCAGCTCGCGGCCCGTATTTTGGCCGAACGTTCAAAAATTCCATCTGATAAGCTCAGGCGGGGAAAAATCAGGGAAACTGAATTTCGCGAAATTGTCCGCGCGGTGCATGAACTGGAAGACGTCCCGCTTTTTATCGATGACACCCCGGGGCTGACCGTAGCGGCGCTCAGAACCCGGGCGCGGCGCCTGAAGCGGCTTGAGGGCCTGTCCTTGATCGTGGTCGATTACCTGCAGCTTTTGCGCGGCAGCGGCAAGGGCACCGCCGCCGATAACCGCGTCATGGAAATTTCAGAGATTACCCGCGGCCTCAAGAACCTAGCCAAGGAATTGAACGTGCCGGTTTTGGCCTTGAGCCAGCTGTCGCGAGCGGTCGAACATCGGGATAACAAGCGCCCGCATTTGGCTGACTTGCGCGAATCGGGCACGATTGAACAAGACGCCGATATGGTGATGTTCGTCTACCGCGAAGAATATTATAAAGAGAAGGAAAAGCCTTCTGAAAGCGATACCGAGGCTATTGAAAAATGGCAAACGGAAATGAATGATCTGATGGGAAAAGTCGAAGTCATAATCGGCAAGCAGCGCCACGGACCTACCGGAACGGTTTACCTTCATTTTGAACCGGAATTAACGCGCTTCAGTGATCCCACCGATGAATCCCGGCTGCCCGAGCAAACCGGCTGACGGTTATGGGGTTTCTGGCAACCATCGGACGGTATTTTATTGGGGCCCTGGCGGAGATTGGCCGGGTTTCCCGCTTTTCTTACGAGGCGGTGACACATATCGTACGCCCTCCCCTCTATTATCCGCTGATTGGCCGCCAGATGCTTTCGATTGGCTATTTTTCCCTGCCCGTGGTTGGCCTGACGGCAATCTTTACCGGCGCGGCCTTGGCCCAGCAGATTTTTGTCGGCACCGCCCGCTTTAACGCCGAAGCAACCGTCGCCGGGATCGTGGTTATTGCCATTGTGCGTGAGCTGGGTCCGGTTTTGGGCGGCCTGATGGTTGCCGGGCGGGTGTCATCGGCGATGGCCGCTGAAATCGGCACCATGCGGGTTTCGGAACAAATCGATGCGCTGGTGACATTGTCCACCAACCCTTACAAATACCTGATTGTCCCGCGCCTGATCGCGGCGGTGATTACCTTGCCGCTGCTGGTTATTGTCGCCAACATCATTGGTGTTTTTGGCGGTTTTTTGGTCGGCACCCAGAAACTCGGCTTCAATGCGGCCAACTATCTGCAAGTGACAATGGATTTTCTTGAGGCTTCGGATATTTATTCGGCGCTGGTCAAGGCCGCGGTCTTTGGCTTTATCATCGCGCTGATGGGCACCTATCACGGCTTTCATAGCCGCGGCGGCGCCGCCGGGGTGGGTGCGGCCACCACCAACGCGGTGGTCACCGCCTTTATCCTGATCCTTTTGGCCAACCTGATCATAACAATAAATGTGTTTGGCTCGTGAGCAAGACCCCGAAAATATCAATCAAGGGGCTTTACAAGGGCTTTGCCGGCAACCCGGTCCTCAAGGGCCTTGACCTGGATATTATGGCCGGCGAATCGGTTGTTGTGATCGGCGGCTCGGGCACCGGAAAATCGGTGCTGGTGAAATGTATCCTCGGGCTGATGGCCCCCGATGCCGGGGAAATTTTGATCGATGGCAAAAATATCGCCGCCAGTGCCAAATCGTTGCGTGACGAATTTATGAAAAAAGTCGGCATGCTGTTCCAGGGCGGCGCTTTGTTTGACTCGCTATCCGTCTGGGAAAACGTCGCCTTTGGCCTGATCCGTGCCCACGGCATGGCGAAAGAGGCGGCCCGGGAGGTGGCGATTGAAAAGCTCGCCCGCGTTGGTCTGGCCGAAGATGTCGCCACCCTTCGCCCTGATGAACTGTCCGGCGGGATGAAAAAGCGGGTGGCGCTGGCCCGGGCGATTGCGGCAAACCCCGAGATTATATTTTTTGACGAACCAACCACCGGTCTTGACCCGATCATGGCCGATGTTATCAACGGGCTGATTACCGAATGCGTCAAGGACCTTGGCGCCACCACGCTGACGATCACCCACGATATGTCCAGCGTCCATAAAATTGCCGATAAAGCAGCCATGCTCCACGCCGGGAAAATCATCTGGCACGGCAGCCGCAAGGAGCTGGCCAACACCAAAAACCCCTTTGTCCGCCAGTTTGTTGCTGGGTCCGCCGATGGCCCGATCAAGATGGCGCTCGCGGGAGGGGTGTAATATGGCGCGGGGTCATCAAAACTTTGTCTGCCAGGCCTGTGGCGCGCTCACCAAAAAGTGGCAGGGCAAGTGCGATGCTTGCGGCGAATGGAATACGATTTTGGAAGAGGTCGCGCTTGAAGCCCCGGGTTTCGGGCAAGGCGCGGGCAAGGGCAAGGCGGTTAAACTCTCATCCCTCAGCGGTCCGGCGGATCGCTCTGAACGCTTTATGACCGGGATTGCAGAGTTTGACCGGACGCTTGGCGGCGGTGCGGTGCCCGGCACCGCCATTCTGGTCGGCGGCGATCCCGGTATCGGCAAATCCACCTTGTTGTTGCAGGCACTGGCCAGGATGTCTGAATCGGGCTTGAAATGCGTCTATATCACCGGCGAAGAATCGGTCGACCAGATCCGCCTCAGGGCATCGCGGCTGGGCCTTCAGGACGCTGATATCAAGGTCGCGTCCGAGACCCGGGTCAAGGATATCCTGGCCACCCTGACCAGTGCCGAGAGGCCCGATGTTGTGGTGATCGATTCGATCCAGACGATGTATTCGGAGGCGGTCGACTCCTCTCCGGGGTCATTGACCCAGGTGCGGTTGTCTTCACAGAACCTGATCCACTTTGCCAAAAAAACCGGGGCGGCGATATTCCTGATCGGTCATGTCACCAAAAGCGGCCAGCTTGCCGGGCCCAAGACCATGGAACACATGGTCGATACGGTTTTGTATTTTGAGGGCGAGAAGACCTACCAGTATCGCATTTTGCGCACCACAAAAAACCGTTTCGGCAGCAACGATGAAATCGGCGTTTTTGAAATGACCGGGACCGGCCTGATTGAGGTTAAAAACCCCTCCTCGCTATTTCTGTCGGACCATAAAGAGGCAACCGAAGGCCTCGCGGTGTTCCCCTCAATTGAGGGCACCCGGGCGCTGTTGGTCGAGATTGAAGCGCTGGTCGTCGGCTCGCCGGCGGCGATGCCGCGGCGCGCTGTGGTGGGGTGGGACAGCGGCCGTCTGGCCATGGTCCTGGCGGTTCTGGATGCCCGCCTGGGGCTTGGCTTTGGCGCTTCGGATGTCTACCTGAATATCGCCGGAGGCATGAAGGTGGTTGAACCCGCGGGCGATGTCCCGGTGGCCGCCGCGCTGATCTCTTCGCTGACCAAACGCCCGCTGCCCGCAGATATGGTGATGCTCGGTGAAATATCGCTCTCGGGCGATATCCGCCCGGCGGCGCACCTGAAAGCGCGCCTGAAAGAGGCTGAAAAACTTGGTTTTGGCCGTGCCCTGGTGCCCAAAGCCGCAAAATTGCCAAAAACCACCCTCAACCTGATCAAGGTCGAAAAAGTGGGCGACTTGTTGGATTTATTTGATATAAAGGCGACATCATAGTGCCATAGCAAAAAGGGTTTTTAAAACATGTTTGGGTTTACATCGTTTGATATTCTTGTCACCGCCGCGGTTTTGATCTCGCTGGTGGTTGGTTTTTCCCGGGGGTTCACCTCCGAAGTCCTGAAACTGGTGGCCTGGGCCGGGGCAATTTTCCTGACCATTATTAGCCTGCCCATCGCCAATGAATTTATGCAGGCGATTATCCCGGTGGTCTTTCTGGCAAATATTGTCGCCATGGTTGTCAGTTTTTCCGTCAGCATCTTTTTCCTGAGTTTTCTGGCGAAATTTGTCGCCGATCGCATCAGCACTTCATTCGTTGGCCCGCTCGACCGCGCTTTGGGGGCCTTTTTTGGTTTCGGCCGTGGTTTCCTGATTATCTCGGCGCTGTTTCTCATGTACAGCAAGTTTGTCCCCGAACCCGCCCAGGGTCCATGGATCCAGGATGCGCGCTTCAAGGGTATTGTGGTCATGGGGGCGGCAACCCTGGAAGACATAACGCCGGACCTGTTTGACGAGGCCAAGTCGCTGGGCGCCAAGGTAATCGAGGGCGATACCGCTGGACTCCTGGAAGATATCAAGCCCGACATACCCAGCGCTGATGAGGTCATGGACTATACCCTTGAGCAACGCGAAAATCTTGAAGAGCTTCTGGATGACGTTGAAGATGAAGAAAATGACGAGGGCGAAGAGTA
>SMXR01000041.1 GCA_004356215.1 Alphaproteobacteria bacterium
AAGAAGCCAAGGTTGAAGAAGCTCCTAAAGAAGAGGCCAAAGCCGAGGACGTGCCTAAGAAAGAAGCCAAGGCTGAAGAAGCTCCTGCCAAGGAAGCCAAGACTAAGGACGTTCCCAAGGATGAAGCCAAAACTGAGGAAGCCCCCAAGGAAGAAGCCAAGGCTGAGGACGCTCCCAAGGAAGAAGCCAAAACCGAAGAAGCCCCCAAGGAAGAAGCTAAGGCTGAGGACGCACCCAAGGAGGAAGCCAAGGCTGAAGAAACTCCTGCCAAGGAAGCAAAGACCAAGGACACTCCTAAGGAAGAAGCCCCGAAAAAGAAAGCCAAGGCTGAGGACACGCCTAAAAAAGAGGCTACTACTAAAACGCCTGCCAAAGAAAAGAAGGAAGGCTAAGGCCTCTTTAAAAATGTCGGCCCAAAAGAATATGCCCAATGCAATGTCTGAACCCCAAGGTTTGGTTTGCGTTGGGCAATTTTCTGACAGCTATGGGGTAAGGGGCGATATTCGTTTGAAAACCTTTACCGAAACCCCGGCGGCCCTAAAGAAATTCAAGGTGTTTTTTTTAGGCACCGAATTAAAACCCCTGCATATTACATTTGTTAAACCGATAAAATCCGAATTTGTGGTCTCTGTTGCGGGCATAGAAACGCCCGAAGCCGCCAAGGCCTTAAAGGGGACAAAGGTTTTTGTATCCCGCGATGAATTAGCGCCGCTAACCGGCCCAGATGAATATTACCACGCAGATTTGGTTGGGCTTGCAGTGAAAACCAAAAGTGGAGATAGGCTTGGCCAAGTTTCCGGTCTCTATGATTTTGGTGCTGGCGAAATTATCGAGATAATTCTTGATAGTCCCAAAAAGGGCGTGGGTAAAAACCTTCTGGTTCCCTTCCGCGGCGATGTTGTCGGGGACATTAATATTGAAAAAGGCACGATGGTGATTGACCCAACCGGTTGGCTGGAAGAGGAAAACAAATGAGTTTTTCAGCCCATGTTCTAACGCTTTTCCCGGACATGTTTCCAGGCCCCTTGGGTTCTTCGCTGGCCGGCAAGGCCTTGGAGAAAGGCCTATGGGCGCTGGATGTTATCGACATTCGTGATTTCGCTGAAGATAAACACCGGACCGTTGATGACACCCCGGCAGGCGGTGGGCCTGGGATGGTGATGCGGGCAGACGTTTTGGGCCGGGCAATCGATCACACCCGATCTAAGACAAGTTCCACCGCCCCGGTTTTTTACCTGTCCCCCAGGGGTAAGGTTTTTGACCAGGAAATGGCCGTCCGATTCGCCAAACTGGAAACTCTGATCCTGATTTGCGGGCGTTTTGAAGGGGTTGATGAACGGGTTCTTGAGAGCCGTGAAATTGAAGAGATAAGTATCGGCGATTTCATTCTCTCAGGCGGGGAACCTGCGGCTTTGGTGGTTCTGGATAGTGTTATCAGGCTTCTTCCCGGCGTGATGGGGGATACTGCTTCGATGGCGGAAGAAAGTTTTAATGCTGGACTTTTGGAGTATCCGCAGTATACACGACCACAAGTTTGGGAAGACCAGGAAATTCCCGAAGTTTTGACGTCAGGCCACCACGAAAAAATCAAGGCCTGGAAACTTGAAATGTCAGAAAATCTGACCAGGCAACGGCGCCCGGATTTATGGAAAAAATACGTTGCTGGAATTAAAAACAAAAAAGGTTAAGTCATGAGCACAATTGAAAAATTCGAAAAAGAACAGATTGCCAAGCTTACAGAAGGCAAGGATATCCCAAAATTTTCGTCAGGGGATACTCTTCGCGTTGATGTAAAGGTCAAGGAAGGCGGCCGCGAGCGAATTCAGGCGTTTGAAGGTGTTTGCATTGCCAAAAAATCCAGGGGAATCAATTCCAGCTTCACCGTCCGCAAGCTATCCTATGGTGAGGGCGTGGAGCGCGTTTTCCCGTTATATTCCCCAATCATTGACAAAATTACGGTTCTTCGCCGCGGCAAGGTAAGGCGGGCCAAGCTTTATTATCTCAGGGGCCGCACAGGTAAAGCCGCCCGTATCGCAGAAAAACAGGATCTGTCACGGATCAAGGGCAAGAAAAAGGCCGGGCCGGCAAAAGAAGCTGCGCCTAAGGTAGAAAAAAAGGCCGCTCCTGAAAGCAAAGTTAAAGCCAAAACAAAGAAAAAAGCAGCGCCCAAGAAAGCCGCAGCCAAAAAAGACTAAATTCTTAAAGTTGCCAAAATTCCGTGTGACTGTTTTTGGCAGGCACGCGGAGTTTTTATATATAGGGTACTAAAATTTAGCCATGAGAAAAAAAATCGCCATAATCGGGGCTACAGGAAATGTTGGTCGGGAAATATTGAATATTTTAGTAGAGCGCCAGTTCCCGGTGGAAGAGGTTCAAGCGGTTGCTTCCAATAAATCAGCGGGCGAAGAAGTGAAATTCGGGAGCGGCGATCCTTTAAAAGTTCAGGCGCTTGAAGATTTTGATTTTACCGGCCAGGACATTGTCTTTTTTGCCGCTGGCAGCGAGGTCTCAAAAACCTATATCCCGAAAGCAACCGCAGCAGGCGCGGTGGTGATCGATAATTCCTCACTATTTCGCATGGATAAAAATGTCCCGTTGGTTGTCCCTGAAGTCAACAGCGGGGACCTCAAGGGCTATGCGGCGAAAAATATAATCGCCAACCCCAACTGTTCAGCGGCTCAACTGGCTGTTGCCCTAAAACCCTTGCATGATGCCGCCGTAATTAAGCGCGTAATGGTGGCCACCTATCAGTCGGTTTCGGGCGCGGGCAATGCCGCGATGGATGAACTTTTCCAACAGACCAAGTCAATTTTTGTCAGTGAAATGACACCAGGCAAGGTTTTCCCAAAACAAATTGCTTTCAATGTCATTCCCAAGATCGGGGATTTCGATGAGAGTGGAAACTCGGGCGAAGAAAATAAAATTGCCAACGAAATTGCTAAAATCCTCGATTCCAAAATCAAACTGACCGCCACATGCGTACGAGTTCCGGTTTTTATTGGCCACTGTGAAGCCGTCAATGTTGAATTTGAAAACCCGATAAGCGCCCCCGAGGCCAAGGAAATTTTAAAAACCTCCCCCGGTATTATCGTTAGCGATAGTGAGGGGATTGAAGATTTTATAACGCCGGTTGATTGCGTTGGTGACTATGCCACATTTGTCAGCCGTATCCGCCAGGACAAAACTGTAAAAAACGGCCTTAATTTCTGGGTGGTTAGTGACAACTTGCGTAAGGGTGCGGCCCTGAACGCAGTGCAAATTGCTGAAATTCTTATCAACAAGCACCTTAATTAAATCAGGGCATTCCTGCCGTTTCCCAAGCTGAACCTTCTTGACTCATTCCCTTACTTAATGCTCAATTCCTAAAGAGTTTTAAGGCGAGCGAGATTTTAAAAACAAGGAGACTATCATGAATAACGTTGGAGCCGGCGTTGTCGGTCTGTTGCTGGGTGGCGCCGCTTACTGGGTTGTCGATAATGTTGCAAAGATGGAGCCCACCGTTGAACCCACCATGGTTTCAACCGCCGCCGATGAGGCCCGGGCTTTTGTTGCGGACGCGGAAGCCACCTTTGAGGAACTGGGCCCCTATGCCGGCCATGTTTTTTGGATTCAGGCTAATTTTTTTACACATGATTCTAACTGGCTGGTGGCAAAAGTGAGCGAAGAATTTACCACCCTTGGGGTCGAATTGGCCATAGAAGCCAGCCGTTATAATGATGTTGAATTGGATTTTGATACCCGCCGCAAGATAGACAGCCTGCGCCGCGGCCTCACACTTCCCGCCCCAAGCGATCCGGAGAAAACCAAGGAACTAGCCGCGATTACCACTGGATTGGGTGCGACCTATGCTGCAGGAAAGTATTGCCCTGCCGAAGGTGAATGTCTGGCTGATATCGATATCATTCAAATCATGGCCAATTCCCGTGATGAAGCGGAGCTCAAGGACGTTTGGCAAGGCTGGCGCACAGTTTCCCCGCCAATGCGAGAGGACTATGTCCGTATGGTGGAAATTGCCAACGAAGGCTCCCAGGAATTGGGGTTTGCGGATACCGGCGCGCTGTGGCGCGAAGGCTATGACATGCCAGCTGACGAATTTACCGCAGAAGCTGACAGGCTTTGGGGCCAGGTGGCACCCTTATATGAAAGCCTGCATTGTTATGTCCGCGATAAAATGATTGATCAATACGGAGAAGCTGCCCAGACCGACAGCGGGATGATTCCGGCGCACCTGTTGGGCAATATTTGGGCCCAGCAGTGGGGCAATATTTTCCCGCTGGTGGCAGAAGGCGATGCCGACCCCGGCTATGACCTGACCCAGTTGCTGGTTGATGCCGGTTATGATGAAATTCAAATGGTTAAAACCGGCGAGAATTTTTTCACTTCACTTGGATTTGAGCCAATGCCGGAAACGTTTTGGGAGCGCTCACTTTTTACCAAACCTCAGGACAGAACCGTTCAATGTCACGCCAGTGCCTGGGATATTGATAGCACAGATTTCAGGATCAAGATGTGTATCGATATCACCGGAGAGGATTTCAATACAATTCACCATGAATTGGGCCATAATTTTTATCAACGTGCCTACAAAATCCAAACCCAGATTTACCAGGGCGGCGCCCACGATGGCTTCCATGAAGCCATCGGTGATTTTATCGCGTTATCGATCACCCCCAATTACCTGGTGCAACTGGGGCTTTTGGACGAAGAACCGGACGCGGCGGCGGATATCGGCCTCTTGCTTTCCCAAGCCTTGGACAAGATAGCTTTTTTGCCCTTCAGCCTGGTGGTTGATCAATGGCGCTGGAAGGTTTTCAGCGGTGAAGTTGCGCCGGAAAACTACAACGCCGCCTGGTGGGCCTTGCGCGAACAATACCAAGGGGTTACGCCCCCGGTAGAGCGCACCGAAGCCAATTTTGATCCAGGCGCCAAATATCATATTCCCGGCAACACCCCTTATATGAGGTACTTCCTGGCGCACATTCTGCAGTTCCAGTTCCACAAAGCCGCCTGTGACATGGCGGGCTGGGAGGGACCGGTTCATCGCTGTTCAATTTACGGCAACCAGGAAGTTGGAACCCGATTAAATGCCATGCTTGAGATGGGCCAAAGCCGTCCATGGCCAGATGCTCTGGAGGCGTTCACAGGGACCCGGCAAATGGACGGTTCTGCCATTTTGGCTTACTTTGAACCCCTAAAGGTTTGGCTGGATGCGAAAAACGCCGGAAAGGATTGCGGCTGGACCGTCTCTTAAGCCTTTTCTTTTTCAAGTTTTCTCTGCAAAATGTCCCTGTGCCACCATTGGCGCAGGGGTTTTTGGTAAAAAGGATATTTCATGGCCACGACAAAGTACCCGCTTAGAAGCGTTCTTTATGTCCCTGGCAATAACACCCGGGCCTTAAACAAGGTATCCAGCCTTGCCGCCGATGCTTTTATCCTTGATCTTGAAGATGGTGTCGGGCCTGCCGGCAAAAGTGAGGCCCGGGACAATATAAAAAACTTTTTAAAATCCCGGCCGCAGGCCAACTATATCACGGTCCGGGTCAATGCCCTTGAAAGTGAATGGGTAACCGATGATCTTGACGCTTTTCTGGAAAATCCGCCTGATGCCATTGTTTTCCCGAAATTTGAAAGCGTTGAAGAGGTCAAGGCCGCAAATAATCTGCTAACAAAAGCGGGGTACGGCCAGGACACCCGGCTTTGGGGCATGATTGAAACCCCGCCGGGGGTTTTAAACAGTGGCCTGATTGGCGCCGTAGGTGGGCGACTTGAATGTCTTGTGGTGGGTACTTCTGATCTGGTGAAGGATTTGCATGCTAAACATACTATGACCCGGGAGCCTATTTTATTCAGCCTGTCCCTTGTTGTTCTGGTTGCCAGGGCGAATGGGTTGGCAGTCATTGATGGCGTCCATCTGGATATTAACGATGAACGGGGGTTGAAATTGTCATGTCACCAAGGTGCTGATATGGGGTTTGACGGCAAAACGGTTATTCACCCTAGCCAGATTGCCGCTGCCAACGAAGCTTTTTCGCCATCCTTAAAAGACATTGCTGAGGCTGAAAAAATTACTGCCGCTTTTGAAGCGGCAACTAAAGACGGCAAGGGAGTGGTGCTGGTTGATGGTAAACTTGTCGAAGCCCTTCATATTGAAAATGCGAAACGTATTCTCGCTCTCGCTGAAATAATAAAAGATAAAATAGAATCACAGTAATGTGCTTTTTGGTTGCCTAATATTGCCTTGCCCTTAGGGGTCTTAGAGGCTAATAGAACCTTAAGTTTAATTGCTTGCCCGAGGGGTACATGTCAAAAAAATCACGCCCACTTTCGCCTCATCTCCAAGTATATAGCTGGCAGCTGCATATGGTGCTTTCCATCCTGCATCGGGCAACCGGAATAGCGCTTGGCGCCGGCACCCTATTATTAACCTGGTGGATTTTTGCACTTTCCAGCAGCAGGGAAGCCTACCAGAGTTTTCAGGGCTTTATCATCCATCCGGTAGGTAGGCTTATCCTTTTCGGCTTTACCTTTGCCTTAATTTTTCATGCCTTGAATGGGGTTAGGCATCTTTTTTGGGATGTCGGCAAAGGATTTGAAATTTTTGAGGTGAAAAGGTCTGGAATGTTGGTTGTGGCGCTGTCCCTGATTTTTACCATCGCGGCCTGGGTTTTTGCCTATATGCAGGCAGGAAAATTGTAATGGCAGCTGGAAAAACAAACCCTTCGGGCAAAAAAGCAACCCGGAATTGGTTGCACCAGCGCCTGACAGCCTTGATCCTTTTTCCTCTAGTGGTCTGGTTCGTGACCTCAATCGTAATGATGGCGGGGGCAGATTATGATGTCGTTTTGGTGTGGCTGACACATCCGGTCATTGCGGTCTTTATGGTGGTTATGATTGGCGCCGGTTTTTATCATTTAAGCTTGGGTGTCCGCGAGGTGATTGAAGACTACATCGCAACCCCCTCAACCAAAAAAACACTGCTGGCATTGAACACCGCCTTTGCAATTATTTTTGGCGGCGTTGCCTTGGTATCAATGTTCAGATTAATTTTTTAGGGCCGGAGAGATATGAGCAAAGCCTATCCCATCACCGATCACAGTTATGATGTTGTCGTTATCGGCGCCGGCGGCTCAGGCCTGCGGGCGGCGATGGGAGCATCCGAGGCGGGATTAAAAACCGCCTGCATCACTAAGGTTTTTCCCACCCGGTCGCATACCGTGGCGGCCCAAGGTGGCATTGCCGCATCGCTTGGCAACATGGGCCCCGATTCCTGGCAGTGGCATATGTTCGATACCGTCAAGGGATCGGATTGGTTGGGTGACCAGGATGCGATTGAATACATGGTTCGTGAGGCGCCTAAAGCGGTTTATGAGCTGGAGCATTTCGGTGTGCCATTTTCCAGAACCGAAGAAGGCCGGATTTACCAGCGTGCCTTTGGCGGGATGACCACCAAATTTGGCGAAGGCCCGCCGGCACTGCGAACATGTGCTGCCGCAGACCGGACCGGGCACGCAATGCTGCATGCGCTTTACCAGCAATCACTGAAACACGACACCGAATTTTATATCGAATATTTTGCTATTGACCTGATTATGGTTGATGGCAAATGCTACGGCGTTGTTGCCTTATGCCTTGAGGATGGCAGCATTCACAGATTTGCTTCGGACGCCCTTATCCTGGCCACCGGGGGGTATGGCCGGGCTTATTTCTCTTGTACATCTGCCCACACCTGTACCGGCGATGGCGGCGGCATGGTTTTACGAGCCGGACTGCCGCTCCAGGATATGGAATTTGTCCAGTTTCACCCGACCGGGGTTTATGGTGCTGGCGTTTTGATTACCGAAGGCGCCCGGGGTGAGGGGGGGTACCTGGTCAATTCTGAAGGTGAGCGGTTCATGGAACGTTATGCCCCATCCGCCAAGGATTTGGCCAGCCGCGATGTGGTATCCCGCTCAATGGCGTTGGAAATACGTGAAGGTCGGGGTGTCGGGGTCGAGAAAGATCACATTTTTTTGCATCTGGATCATTTGGATCCGGCCATTTTGCATGAACGCCTGCCAGGAATCTCTGAATCTGCCAGAATCTTTGCCGGGGTTGATGTCACCAGGGACCCGATCCCGGTTATCCCGACATGCCATTATAATATGGGCGGGATCCCGACCAATTATCATGGCGAGGTGTTAAACCCATCCAAGAACGATGCCGATGCAATTGTTCCTGGCCTGTTGGCTGTCGGCGAGGGGGCTTGTGTTTCGGTTCATGGCGCCAACCGGTTGGGGTCTAATTCCCTGATTGATCTGGTGGTCTTTGGCCGTGCTGCCGGGCACCGGGTCGCAGAAACTGTGACCCCAAATGGCAAAAAGAAAGCTTTGCCGAAAAATTCGGCCGATATAGCACTTGGCCGCCTGGATCATTTCCGCTATGCCGATGGGGCTAGGTCAACCGCTGAAATTCGCCTGGATATGCAAAAAACCATGCAATCTCATTGTGCGGTATTCCGCCAGGCGGATCACCTGGCCGAGGGCAAAAGAAAAATTGATACTGTTCTTAAATCGATGAAGGATATTAAAACCACCGACCGGTCACTGATTTGGAACAGTGACCTGGTTGAGACGCTAGAGCTGGACAACCTGATTGGACAGGCGGTGGTGACCATGCATGGCGCGGAAAACAGGAAAGAGTCCCGCGGCGCCCATATGCATGAAGATTTTCCAGACCGCGATGATAAAAACTGGATGAAACACACCACCATGTGGCTTAAGGGCGGTAAGGTAAAAATTGACTACCGGCCAGTGCATAATTTTACAATGACCAAAGATATTGACTACATAAAACCCAAAGCCAGGGTTTATTAAAAGGGTAAGCGAAATGGCGGAATTCAACCTCCCCAAAAATTCTGTTGTAAAAAAAGGTAAAACCTTTCCTGCAGGTAAGGGCGTGACCAATATTAAACGCTTTCATGTTTACCGGTGGAACCCGGATGACGAAGAAAACCCCAGGATGGATGTCTATGAGGTTGATATGGATACTTGTGGGCCGATGGTCCTGGATGCGCTTCTAAAAATAAAAAATGAAATCGACCCGACGTTAACTTTAAGGCGGTCTTGCCGGGAAGGCGTGTGCGGATCGTGCGCCATGAATATTGACGGCCTCAATACCCTGGCCTGTACCAAGGCCAATTCCGACGTTAAGAGCGATGTTACTGTAACTCCCCTTCCGCATATGGAGGTTGTTAAAGACCTGGTTCCCGATATGACCAACTTTTATAACCAATATGCATCCATCAAACCATGGCTTCAAACCAAAGGCCCGGCGCCAGAGAAGGAGCACATCCAGTCCCATAAAGATCGTGAAAAACTGGATGGCCTTTATGAATGTATCCTGTGTGCCTGTTGTTCAACCAGTTGCCCCAGCTATTGGTGGAACGATAAAAAATATTTAGGCCCTGCCATTCTGTTACAGTCTTATCGGTGGCTGGTCGATACCCGCGATGAAAACACAAATGAACGTCTGGATAATCTGGAAGATCCGTTTAAACTTTACCGCTGTCATACCATCATGAATTGTACCAACGCCTGCCCTAAAGGCTTGAATCCGGCCAAAGCGATTGCCGAAACAAAAAAAATGATGGTGGCCCGCAAGGCCTAGTTTTTCTTGTCAGGTCCTGAAAAACAAATACACTTCTGATCCATGGCAAAGTTCGAAATAATTGGCCCCTTGGCCAGGTATCAGCAACATCTTGATTTGGGAGAGTTAAAATCCGACCCCTCGCAAAGGGCTGTTGTTGAAAAGCTGGAGAACCATTTTCAAGCCATCGTCGCAGCCAAAACCGACAAGGGCGTTTTTAAACTTTTCAGGGGCAAGGATACTGGTGCGCCAAAGAGTATTTATATTTGGGGCCCGGTTGGCCGCGGCAAATCAATGCTGATGGACCTGTTTTTCGAATCGATTCCTCTCACCAAAAAACGCCGGGTTCATTTCTACCAGTTTATGCAGGATATTCATGGCCAAATTCACGCTTGGCGCGGTGCATCACCGGAAGACTTGAAAAAGGAAATTGGCCAGAAAACCCTGGGTGATCCAATTTCCCTCTTGGCAAAAAATATTGCCAGTGAAGTGAAGCTTTTATGTTTTGATGAATTCCAGGTCAACGACGTTGCCGATGCCATGATCCTGGGCCGCCTGTTCCAGGGCTTGTTTAATCTCGGCGTGGTCATCGTTTCTACATCAAACCGGCCGCCGGTTGATCTTTACAAGGATGGCCTTAACCGCAAACTTTTCCTGCCCTTTATTGATCTAATCGAAGAACAGATGGAAATTGTTGAACTTACCGGACCCCACGATTATCGTTACCAACGGATCAAAGGCCTGCAGGTCTATTATACCCCGGTGGATGAGGCGACGACGCAAAAACTGAAAGAAGCCTTTTGGGCCCTGACTGACCGGGATGTCGGTGATCCGTCTACCGTGCCTTCGGATGAGATTGAGGTACAGGGGCGCAAGATTTTTGTCCCGAAATGCGCCAAAGGCGTCGCGGTTTTTTCCTTCAAACGGCTATGCTCCAACCCGCTAGGGGCGGCGGATTATCTTGCCATCGCCTGGCGCTATCATACGATAATCGTTGTGGCTATCCCCAAGATGGGAAAAGACCGCCGCAATGAAGCAAAACGGTTTGTGACGATGATCGATGTTTTTTACGAAAATAATGTCAAATTCATCTGTTCTGCAGAGGGTTTGCCGGAAGAATTATACCCCGCCGGTGACGGCTCATTCGAGTTTTCCAGAACCGCTTCGCGCCTCATTGAAATGCAGTCAAAGGATTACCTTGCCAAAGGTCACGCGGTTTAGAAATTTCCTTGAAAATCTTGATGAGATTTACTTGCGATATGAGGAAAAGCGCGCTAGTACGCTCGTATCTTCTTAAGGGGCAGAGAGCCTGTAAAAACATTAGGGATTTTTAGGTATGGGACGCAGAAAAATTGCACTCATCGGTGGCGGGATGATCGGCGGAACCCTGGCGCATTTGGCCTCATTGAAAGAGCTGGGCGATGTTGTTATTTTTGACATTGTTGAGGGGCTGCCACAGGGCAAGGCACTCGATCTGGCCGAATCTTCCCCAATCGAGGATTTTGACGCAAACCTCAAGGGCGTTAACGATTACGAGGGGATTAAGGGAGCTGACGTAGTTATTGTCACCGCTGGCGTTCCCAGGAAGCCCGGCATGTCCCGTGACGACCTTTTGGGGATTAACCTCAAGGTCATGAAAGCGGTCGGTGACGGCATTAAAAAATTTGCTTCCGATGCTTTTGTTATTTGCATTACCAACCCGCTGGATGCCATGGTCTGGGCATTGCAAAAGTATTCAGGAATACCGACCCACAAAATCATCGGCATGGCTGGCATTCTCGATAGTGCCCGCTTCAGGTATTTCCTGGCAGAGGAATTCAAGGTGTCGATTGAAGACGTCACCGCTTTTGTTCTGGGTGGCCACGGTGATACCATGGTGCCATTGGCACGCTATTCCACAGTCGCCGGAATCCCGGTGCCAGATTTGATCAAAATGGGCTGGTCTACCCAAGCAAAAATTGACGCCATCATCCAGCGCACCCGCGATGGTGGCGCCGAGATTGTCGGTCTTCTAAAAACCGGATCGGCCTATTACGCCCCCGCAAGTGCGGCAATCCAGATGGCCGAGGCGTACCTTAAAGACAAAAAACGCTTACTGCCCTGTGCCGCCTATCTTTCCGGTGAATATGGGGTTGATGGCAGCTATATCGGTGTTCCCATTATCCTTGGGGAAGGGGGAGTAGAGCGCATTGTTGAGATTGAACTTCAGGGTGAAGAAAAAGAGGGCTTTCAAAAATCTCTTGAGGCGGTCAATTCACTGATCGACGCGGTGAAGAAATTGGCCCCCGAGCTGGCAGATTAATTTCGGACACTTCTTTTAAGGTTTTCACAAATGAATATTCATGAGCACCAGGCCAAAGCATTGCTCGCAGATTTTGACATTCCCATCTTAAGGGGCGGTGTCGCTTTTAGTGTCGAGGAAGCTTCTAAAGCTGCCAAAGACCTGGGCGGTCCTGTCTGGGTCGTAAAAGCCCAAATTCATGCCGGCGGCCGCGGCAAAGCGGGGGGGGTTAAGGTTGTTAAGTCTCTTCAGGAAGTAACTGAAAAAGCTAATGAAATTTTAGGCAAAACCCTAGTGACCCACCAGACTGGCCCGGAAGGCAAGGTCGTGCGCCGTCTTTATATTGAAGATGGGTGCCGTATCGCCAAAGAGTTTTACCTAAGCCTTTTAATTGATCGTGCTTCAAGCCGGGTAGCGGTAATGGCATCATCAGAGGGCGGGGTTGATATTGAAGACGTGGCGGAAAAAACCCCGGAAAAAATCATTCATCTTACCATTGATCCCGACAGTGGCCTGACCCCAGATCAGTTGCAAACCTTTGCTTCAGGCCTTGGACTTGAAGGTAGTGCCGGCGATGAAGCAGGTATGGTTTTGAAAAACCTTTACCGGGCATTTGTTGATCTTGATGCCAGTCTGCTTGAAGTTAACCCGTTGGTTCTCACCGAAGATGATCATATTGTCGTTTTAGACGCCAAAATGTCATTTGATGAAAATGCCCTGTTCCGTCACCCTGATATTGCCGAACTTCGCGATGAAACCGAAGAAGACCCAATGGAAACTAAGGCCAAGGAAATCGGTCTCAGCTACATCAAACTGGACGGCGAGATAGGGTGTATGGTCAATGGCGCCGGGTTGGCCATGGCGACCATGGATATCATCAAATTAAAGGGATCAGAGCCCGCCAATTTCCTTGATGTTGGCGGCGGTGCAACCCGGGAAAAGGTAACTGAAGCCTTTAAAATCATTCTGTCAGATGCAGCGGTGAAGGGCATTTTGGTTAATATTTTTGGCGGCATTATGCGCTGTGATATCATTGCTGACGGCATTATCGCGGCGGCAAAGGAAGTCCATATTAATGTCCCACTGGTTGTACGGCTGGCGGGTACAAAGGTAAAAGAGGGCAGGGAAATCCTTTCAAATTCCGGGCTTGCTATTATCCCTGCTGACGACCTGAACGATGCCGCGGAAAAAGTTGTGGCGGCGGTCAAAGAGGCGGCAAAGTAAATGTCCATTCTTGTCGATAAAAACACCCGCGTAATATGCCAGGGCATCACCGGTTCGCACGGCACTTTTCACACCGAACAGGCCATCGAATACGGCACCAAAATGGTTGGCGGGGTCACACCCGGAAAGGGCGGAAGTGAACATTTGGGCTTGCCAGTTTTTGATAAGGTCGCCGAGGCAAAGGCCAAAACCGGGGCAACCGCGACTGTTATATATGTTCCCCCGCCGTTTGCCGCCATGGCAATCCTGGAAGCCATTGAAGCCGAGATGGAATTGATTGTTTGTATCACTGAAGGCATCCCGGTGCTGGATATGGTGAATGTTAAAAAGCGGCTGGAAGGCACTTTTAGCCGTTTAGTTGGCCCCAATTGCCCTGGCGTAATTACACCCGGTGAATGCAAAATTGGTATTATGCCAGGCCATATTCACCAGAAAGGTTCTGTCGGGATTATATCGCGCTCGGGCACGCTGACCTATGAAGCGGTGGCACAGACCACAGCAGCCGGGCTTGGCCAGTCGACCTGTGTTGGTATCGGGGGAGACCCGGTAAACGGCACCAATTTTGTCGATATTTTGGAAAAATTCCTTGCCGATGATGAAACCGAAAGTATTGTTATGATCGGTGAGATTGGCGGCACGGCAGAAGAAGAAGCGGCCGAATATTTAAAGGCCTCACCAATCAAGAAACCCGTGGTCGGCCTGGTCGCCGGCCTGACCGCCCCACCCGGGCGTACCATGGGCCATGCTGGCGCCATTGTTTCCGGTGGCAAGGGTGGTGCTGAGGGTAAAATCGCTGCAATGAAATCAGCGGGGATTGTCATTGCTTCATCCCCGGCGTCAATCGGGACTACCCTTTTAGATATATTGGGCGGTTGAACTTTCTGACTCGGTAATTATGTAAAGGTCTCATAACGGCCATGGCATCAAAAGAATTTATAGACACCCTGCTGACCGGCAACAACGCCGGGTTTATTGAAACCCAATATATGCGGTTTTCTGAAAACCCCGCCTCTGTTGGCAATGATTGGCAAGCCTTTTTCAAACGCATGGAAAACGGCGCTGCCAGCCTTGCCGTTTTGCAAAAACCCACCTGGGCGCGGAAAGATTGGCCGCCTGAAGGGGTGGAAGAAAGCCAAACAGAAACGATAAAGGCGGCCAAACCCTCCGAAGAAAAAATCTCTCCCGGGGACATCAGGAAAGCAACGCTCGATTCCCTAAGGGCATTGATGATGATCCGGTCTTACCGTGTGCGCGGTCACCTGATTGCCGAACTGGACCCCCTTGGGCTTGAAGAACGGCCGCCTCACCCTGAACTTGAACCTGAAAGCTATGGTTTCGGCGAGGCTGACCTTGATCGGCCGGTTTTTATTGATAATCTTTTGGGTCTAGAGGCGGCAACGGTTCGTGAAATTTTAAAAATTTTACACCGCACCTATTGCTCGTCGGTTGGTGTCGAATTTATGCATATAAATGTGCCTGAAGAAAAGGCCTGGATCCAGAAGCGTATTGAGGGGCGTGACAAGGACATCCAATTTTCCTCAGAAGGCAAGCGGGCCATATTGCAAAAACTGGTAGCGGCCGAACAATTTGAAAAATTTCTGGGTCGGAAGTTTGTTGGCACAAAACGATTTGGCCTGGACGGCGGTGAAGCCATGGTCCCGGCACTTGAAGCAATTATTAAGACCGGCGGGCAATTAGGGATCAAGGAAATTGTTATCGGCATGGCCCATCGCGGCCGCCTGAACGTTTTGGCCAATGTCCTGCAAAAGCCGTACCGGGCTATTTTTAACGAATTCCATGGCGGGTCATATAAACCCGAGGATGTCCAGGGCTCTGGTGATGTTAAATACCATCTTGGCACTTCGGCCGACCGGGAATTTGATGGCAACAAGGTACACCTGTCGTTGACCGCTAATCCGTCACATCTGGAAGCGGTTGATCCCGTTGCGCTTGGAAAAACCCGCGCCAAACAGGTTCAAATGAACGACGAAACCCACGAAAAGGTTGCTACCCTTTTGATTCACGGCGATGCCGCCTTTGCCGGACAGGGGATTGTAGCCGAATGTTTTATGCTTTCCGGCCTCAATGGTTACAGCACCGGTGGCACCATCCATTTTATTATCAACAACCAGATCGGGTTCACGACACATCCCCACCATTCGCGTTCTTCGCCCTATCCCTCGGCCAGCGCCAAGATTGTTCAGGCACCAATTTTCCATGTCAATGGCGATGACCCTGAGGCGGTAGTCTTCGTTACAAAACTGGCCACTGAGTTTCGCCAAACCTTTAAGAAGGATGTTGTCGTTGACATGGTCTGCTACCGGCGTTTTGGGCATAACGAAAGCGATGAACCAGCTTTTACCCAACCGAAAATGTATGCCCGCATCAAAACCCATAAGGGGGTCGCTGAACTTTACCGTGACCGTTTAATCAATGAGGGCATATTGGACCAGCAGGCCTATGAGGCCCAAAAGACAGGGTACCTTGAACCGCTGGAAACCGAGTTGAAAGCAGCCCAGGATTACAAACCCAAAAAGGCCGACCGTTTCGAGAAAAAGTGGAAAGGTATGGAGGAATCCGGTAATCACACCGCGGAACCACCGACCGGGGTTGCCGAAAAAACTCTGAAACAAATTGGCAAGACATTAACCAGGGTGCCTGAGGGTTTCAATATCCACAAAACCTTGGCCCGGGGGCTCGCTAATAAAACCAAAATGTTTGAAGCCGGAGCCGGGGTCGATTGGGCTACCGCAGAGGCCCTGGCTTTCGGGACTCTCCTGAAGGAGGGTTTTGGGGTTCGTCTTACCGGGCAAGATACCATTCGCGGCACTTTTAGCCACCGCCATGCCAAATTTATCGACCAACAAACCGAGGAGGCCTATTGCCCGCTAGAAACCGTGGCGGGCAAAACCCACTTTGAAGCGATCGACAGTCCCCTTTCAGAGACCGGAGTGCTTGGGTTCGAATACGGCTTCAGCCAGGCCGAACCTAACATCTTGGTGGTTTGGGAGGCCCAGTTCGGTGATTTCGTCAACGTAGCCCAGGTCGTAATAGACCAGTTTATTTCTTCCGCCGAGGCCAAATGGTTGCGTTACAGCGGCCTCGTGATGCTGTTGCCGCATGGTTATGAAGGCCAGGGCCCAGAACATTCTTCGGCCCGGTTAGAGCGGTTTTTACAATTGTGTGCCGAAAATAATATGCAGGTGGCCAACTGTACTACCCCGGCTAACTATTTCCATATTCTGCGGCGCCAGTTGCACCGGGATTATCGCAAACCCCTTATCATCATGACCCCGAAATCGCTTTTGAGACACAAGGGAGCAGTATCGTCCCTGAAGGAAATGGCCGAAAAAACTTGCTTCCAACCGCTTTTGCCTGACCCTACTAAAACCGATCCGGTTAAAATCAACCGCTTAATTTTGTGTTCAGGCAAAGTTTATTATGACCTGGTGAAAGAACGCGATAAACGCGGCCAAAAGGATACATATATCATTAGGTTGGAGCAGCTTTACCCCTTCCCGGAAAAGAACCTGCAAAAAACTTTGGCGTCTTTTGAAAATGTTGAGAAAATTGTCTGGTGCCAGGAAGAACCGAAAAACATGGGGGCCTGGTTTTTTGTCGAACCCCGGCTTGAGGAGGTTTTTGCGAAAACCGGCCTTAGAAACCTTAAACGGGCATTATATGCCGGACGGAAAGAAAGCGCGGCCACCGCCACCGGTTTGGCTTCAGTCCACGAAAAAGAGCAAGCCACGCTTGTCGATCAGGCCTTAACCCTTTAAGACCGGGGGTGGAGAGAAAACAGAATGACCGAAAAGGTAACAGTTCCAAATCTTGGGGAATCGATCACCGAAGCCACCATCGGCAACTGGTTCAAGGAGGCTGGGGATCAGGTTGCTTTGGACGAGCCTATAGCCGAGCTTGAGACCGACAAGGTGGCGATGGAAGTAAATGCCCCTGTGGCGGGCATCTTGAAGGTTCTTTTGGCCAAAGAGGGTGAAACTGTTGAGGTTGGGGCGGTGATTGCTGAAATTGAACCCGGAGAAGCCAAACCCGAGGCAGCCCCGGAAAGGGAAGAAAAAAAACCGGAAGCCGCAAAAGCCCCGACAGAAGAAAAAATCCTTAGCCCGTCCGCAAAAAAACTTTCCAAAGAACTCGATGTTGACATTTCAGCCGTCACCGGCACCGGCAAGGATGGCCGCGTTGGCAAGGAAGACATCATGAAAGCGGTTTCGGGAGAACCAGAATTAAAGCCCGTGCCAGTTGGAGAGCGCGAAGAGCGGGTGCGCATGACCCGGATGCGCAAGCGCATTGCCGAACGCTTGAAAGAAGCCCAGAACACCGCGGCGATACTAACCACCTTTAACGAAGTCGATATGACGGCGGTAATCGAGGCGCGCAATCGCAACAAAGAATTGTTTGTCAAAAAACACGGCGTGCGGCTTGGTTTTATGTCGTTTTTCACCAAGGCGTGCATTCATGCCCTAAAGGAAATTCCATCGGTAAATGCCGAAATTGACGGCGATGAAATCGTTTATAAAAACCACTATGATATCGGCGTGGCCATCAGTATTCCGGGCGGATTGGTGGTGCCGGTCTTGAGGGATGCCGATCAAAAAAGTTTTGCCGGGATCGAAAAAGCCATTTTCGAAATGGGCACCAAGGTCCGCGACGGGAAACTCAGTATAGAAGAAATGCAGGGCGGCACTTTTACCATTTCCAATGGTGGCGTGTTTGGTTCCATGCTTTCAACCCCGATCTTGAACCCGCCGCAATCTGCGATTTTAGGTATGCACAAAATTGAGCAACGCCCGGTCGTGGTTGATGGCGAAATCGTCATTCGACCGATGATGTATCTAGCGCTTTCCTATGACCACCGCCTGATCGATGGCCGTGAGGCAGTCACCTTCCTGGTCCGTGTCAAAGAGCTTTTGGAAGATACCGACAAACTTCTTTTAGACCTGTAATTTAACATAGAGGAAATCAAGATGAGCGAAAATCGCTTTGATGTTGTAATAATTGGCAGTGGCCCCGGGGGGTATGTGGCCGCCATTCGTGCCGCCCAGCTGGGACTCAAGGTGGGCTGTGTTGAAAAACGCAAGACACTGGGTGGCACATGCCTCAATATCGGCTGTATCCCGTCAAAAGCATTGCTCCATGCTTCGGAAAAATACGAGGAAGCTAAAAATCACTTCGCCACCTTTGGCATCCAGGTGAAAGGCCTTAGCGTTGATTTGAAGCAAATGCTTGCAGAAAAAGACAAAACCGTAGCCGAACTCACCGGGGGTGTCGATTTTCTGTTCAAGAAAAACAGGATTACCAGATTTTCAGGAACCGGAAAAATCCTCGATAACGAAACCGTTGAAGTCACTTCTGATGACGGCAAGGCCGAAAAGGTTTTAACCAAAAACATCATTATTGCTACCGGTTCAGACGTCGCGCCGCTGAAGGGTGTTGATATTGATGGCAAAACCGTTGTCACCTCTACCGAAGCCCTTTCGCTGCCTAAAGTGCCCAAGCATCTGGTGATCATTGGCGGTGGTTATATTGGGCTTGAGATGGGTTCGGTCTGGCGCCGTTTGGGCTCAAAAGTAACGGTCGTTGAATTTATGGATCGGATCACGCCCGGCATGGATCAGGACGTTACCAAGAACTTTACCCGAATTTTGAAAAAGCAGGGCATGGATATTAAAACCAGCACAAAAGTGGTGGGTGTCAAGAAAACCAAAACTGGTGCAGATGTTAAAGTGGAACCTGCCCAGGGGGGTAAAAGTGAAATAATTTCCTGCGATGTCGTGTTGCTTTCGATTGGCCGCATCCCCCTCACCATTGGGTTGGGGCTTGAGAATGTCGGGGTTGCCCTTGATGACCGTGGCCGGGTCAAAGTGAACGGGCGCTTTGAGACGAACGTTAAGGGTATATATGCAATTGGCGATGTCATCGAAGGGCCGATGCTGGCCCATAAAGCCGAAGACGAAGGAATGGCAGCAGCAGAATTCATCGCCGGGCACACCGGCTACGTCAACCCTGACGTAATCCCGGCAGTGATTTATACCATGCCGGAAGTGGCCTCGGTCGGGAAAACCGAAGAGCAGCTAAAAGAAGCAGGGATCAACTATAACGTTGGCAAATTTCCGTTTTCCGCCAACAGCCGGGCCAAGACCAACCGCGCCACCGATGGGTTTGTCAAAATTCTGGCTGATGCCAAAAGCGACCGGGTTCTTGGGGTTCATATCATTGGCGTTGATGCCGGTAACATGATCGCCGAAGCTGTGCTTGCGATGGAATTCGGCGCCAGCGCCGAAGACATTGCTCTGACCTGTCATGCCCACCCAACCCACACCGAAGCGGTCAAGGAAGCGGCCATGGCGGTCGATAACCGCGCCATACATATGTAAGAAATTACTTTCCAGCCCTGGGGTGGGCTTTTTCAAAGGTTTTCAAGAGGCTTTTTGAATCAACCTCGGTGTAATGCTGGGTGGTGGACAGGTTAGCGTGTCCCAAAAGTTCCTGGATGGTTCGAAGATCACCTCCAGCCGAAAGTAAATGGGTGGCAAAACTGTGGCGCAGGGCATGCGGGGTGGCACTTTCCGGCAAACCCAAAGAGCGGCGTACACGTTCCATTGCTTTTTGAACCGTGCGCGGGTTTAACCGCTTGCCGCGCTTGCCTACAAAAAGCGGCCCCTCTTGGTCCAAATCAAAGGGGCAGTTATGAAGGTAGGCTTCAATTACTTCACTTACCACTGGCAACACCGGAACAACGCGTTCCTTGCCGCCTTTGCCTTTGATAACCAATGTTTCTTCCCGCGGAATATCTTTTACATTTAGCGAAAGTGCTTCTGAAATCCTGAGGCCGCAGCCATAAAGAAGTGTCACCACGGCACAATCCCGGGCTTTTATCCAATTTTCCTTTGCCCCTGAGGAAATATTTTCGAGAACCTTTTCAGTCCCTTCAACGCTGAGCGGTCTCGGGATAGAATGGGGAATCTTCGGGGTTTTTATCTGCGAAATAGCACTGTTATTTAAATTTTCCCGCTTGGCCAGGAACTTGAAAAAATTTCTTAAGGCAGAAAGCGACCGGGCCAAGGATTTTGCACTAAGGCCGCTCATTTTCCGGGCAGCTAGAAAGCTTCTGAAATCGTTAAGTGAAAAACCTTCCAGGGTTTTGCGGGATACCAGACCGCCGCCATGGTCCTGGGCAAAGGTCAGGAAAACCACAAGGTCTCTTGTATAATTCGAGGTGGTATGGTCAGAAAATCGGCGCTCGGAAGATAAAAACCGCACCCAGTTTTGCACCAAGTGAGCAACCTCGGCTGTTGTAAGTTCTTCAAGGTGGGGTTTTGCGGCCATGGCCCATCTTATCAGGGACGGCCGTGGTTATAAAATGCTTTCCCCGGTTTTTTCCCAATCATCTAGAAATGCTTTCAAGCCTTTGTCGGTCAGCGGGTGCTTGAACAGCTGTCTCATGATCGATGCCGGAATAGTTGCAACATCTGCGCCAATGCGTGCTGCTTCCAGGACATGGAGTGGAGTGCGGATACTGGCCACCAGAATTTCGGTTTTAAAGCCGTAATTGTCATAAATCAGTCGGATATCTTCAATCAACCCCATGCCGTCCTCTGAAATGTCATCAAGGCGGCCAACGAAAGGGGAAATAAAAGTGGCCCCTGCCTTGGCGGCAAGAAGGGCCTGGTTTGCCGAAAAGCAGAGCGTAACGTTGACCATAATACCGTCACCAGTAAGTGCCTTGCAAGTTTTTAGTCCATCAACGGTGAGGGGCACCTTAACGGCTATATTATTGGAAATTTTGGCAAGTTTTTTGCCTTCTTTCAGCATCGTTGCGTGATCGGTGGCGACAGTTTCAGCGCTGACCGGGCCGTCGACAATACCGCAAATCTCTTCGATCACCTCAAATATCTTGCGGCCTGATTTCTTGATCAATGACGGATTGGTCGTCACTCCGTCCAGAAGCCCGGTATCGGCCAATTCAATGATTTCCTTAGTGTCGGCAGTATCGACGAAAAACTTCATATTCCTCCCCTAGATGGTCAAACATCCTAATAAATTTGGTACTCCCTCTTTTGCTTTATTGCAAGGCTGTGATGGTCTCAGGTAAGGTTGGGACAGCATGGCGAAGAACTTAAGTTTATTTGAAGAGAAAGAGGGCCGAATTTCGGTCCTGCTGCCCTTCGCGCTGGGGCGGGTGCTGGACTATAAATTTGATGGCGAGCGCCCTGAACATGGCACTTTTGTGAGGGTTCCGCTAGCTGGGCGCGTGGTCACTGGTGTCGTTTGGGAAAAGCCGAAGGAGGAAAAAGAAGTTCCCCTGGAAAAGTTGAAATTCATTTATGAGGTCCTCAACGTCCCGACTCTGACCGATGAGCAGCGCCACTTTATCGACTGGGTTGCAAATTATACCATCTCAACCCCGGGAAACGTTTTGAAGATGTCAATGTCATCACCCGGTGCGCTGAAAACCCTGCCAACTAGTATGCAATATTTCAAGGGGAAGGCCGCGGTTGACCCCGCGCGCCTGACGCCAGCACGCCTACAGGTGCTGGATGTCATTGATGACGGCAAGGAACGGTCAATCAAGTCGATTTCGAAAAAAGCCGGGGTCAGCGAGGCAGTCGTGCGCGGCCTGATTAAACTCGGCCTGATCGAGGGGGTGGAACGCACCAAAGACCGGCCCTATCAACCGCCAGATCCTGAAATGAAGGGGCCTGAGCTAAACGATGAGCAAAAGGATGCAGTTACTACCCTGAAAGCGGGGCTTGAAAAAGGGTTCCAACCGACCGCCCTGGAAGGGGTCACCGGATCCGGCAAAACCGAGGTTTATTTTGAAGTTATCGCTGATATCCTGAAAAACCCTGAAAATCAGGTTTTGGTTCTCCTACCGGAAATAGCCCTTACTGGTCAATGGCTGGAACGATTCCGGAACCGGTTCGGGGCCTTGCCGGTAGAATGGCATTCGGATTTAGGCAAGGCGGAACGAAGACGCGCCTGGCGCGCGGTAGCATCGGGCGAGGCCCGGATAATCATCGGCGCCAGATCTGCGCTGTTTTTACCCTTCAAAAAACTCGGCTTGGTGGTGGTCGATGAAGAACATGACCAATCCTTTAAACAGGAAGACGGGGTTATCTACCACGCCCGTGATATGGCGGTGGTTCGGGCGCAACTGGCAGACTGTCCCATCATTCTCTCCAGCGCCACGCTTTCATACGAAACCCTGGCCAATATCGAACGCAAAAGGTTTTCACACGTCACCTTGAAGCACCGCTATGGCGGCGCCAGTTTTCCCGATCTTACTGCCATTGATATGCGCGAAGCTGAAAACCCAGCCGGAAACTGGCTATCAACAGCACTTAACGAAGCCCTGAAGGAAACACTGGAACGGGGCGAACAGGCGATGCTGTTCCTGAACCGCCGGGGCTATGCCCCCTTAACCCTGTGCCGGACGTGCGGGACTCGGATAGAATGCCCCAACTGTACCGCCTGGATGGTCGAACATCGCCTGAAGCGGCACCTGATGTGCCATCATTGCGGCCATTCAATCCCGACCCCTAAATTTTGTCCTGAATGCGGTGTTGAGGATAGCCTTGCTGTTTGCGGCCCCGGAGTTGAACGCCTGGAAGAAGAAGTCGCCCGCCTTTTCCCCCATGCCAAACGTCTGGTTATGACATCGGATACAATCACCAGTCCCCATAAGGGGGCGGAAATGGTAGCGCGAATCGCCGCGGGCGAGATTGATATCATTATCGGAACACAAGTGATTACCAAAGGCTATCATTTCCCTAAGCTAACTCTGGTTGGCGTGATTGATGCAGATATTGGGTTAAAAGGCGGTGATCTCAGGGCAGGCGAGCGCACATATCAGCAACTAGAACAAGTTTCTGGCCGCGCCGGCCGCGAGAAACTAAAGGGTCATGTTTATATTCAAACCTACATGCCCGACAATCCGGTGATGGCCGCGCTGCTCTCTGGTGATAAGGAGGTTTTCATCAAAAGCGATATGGCGCAGCGATTAAAGTTTAATATGCCACCCTATGGCCGTTTGGCTTCGATTCTTGTTTCAGGGCCAAACTTGCCCAAAGTAGAAGCTCTCAGCCATGAACTGGCCAGACGTTTTCCGCGGGACAAAGGGGTTAGCCTGTTTGGCCCGGCCCAGGCCCCGCTGGCCCGTCTACAGGGTCGGTTTCGCTATCGCCTGCTCTTAAAAACCAACCGCAAAACTCACCTTCAAAATGTAATTCGAAGTTGGATGAAAGGGGTAAGACCAAGAGGCGGAATCAGAATCAAAATTGATATTGATCCCTACAGCTTTTTATAAGGAAAAATACCCTTTTCAAACCCCTCGAAATTTTTCGCTTTTATCCTCATTGGCTGCTTGCAAGCCCCAAGGCACTATGCTAGGTAATCCGCGCGTTTAAAGGTGCAAGAAAACAGGGAATCGGCAGGAAAAGTCTGTGTCTTCCAATCATGTAAAAGCTTC
>SMXR01000004.1 GCA_004356215.1 Alphaproteobacteria bacterium
CAGCCCGGCGGTGATCATGAACGGCACCGTCATGATGTTGAATATGATCCCATAAGAGGCCAGCGCCATTTTTCCGATCCAGCCGGCAAAAACGGTAAGCGCGGCAAAGGCGATCACCTCGGCACCAAGGCTGAAGCCCGCCGCCAGGCCCTTTTCGCGCTGGGCCTTCCATGACGCCCAGGCTTCACGCTTATATTGAAACAGCTTGTATTGTTTGAAGCTGGGCGAGGTGAAAATATAAAAAATCATAAAGCCACCCATCAGCAGCCTCAGGATAGTGGTCGCCCAGGCCGAACCGACCGCGCCCATTTCGGGAAACCCGAACTTGCCGAAGATCAAGGCGTAATTGAGGAAAACATTAAAGATATTGCCGGCCACCATAATCACCATTGCCGGTTTAGGCCGGCCCAGACCCTCAAGGAAGAAAATGCCGTTGACGTAGGTCAGGTGGCCCAAAAACCCGAAAGCCAGAACCGTCATGACCTTGCCGCCTTCGTGCGCCAGCTCTGGTGTAAGCCCGGCCAGGGTAAAGTAAAATTCTCCGGGCAGCAGTAAAATGGTGGCAATTGCCCCGATCCAGATCGAATAGGGCAGCGAGCGCCGGAATATCCGCCCGCATTCGGCATAATCCTTGGCGCCGGCGGCGTGTGAGGTATGGATCAGGGTGCCCATCATAAACCCGATCGCCATAACCAGAACCACCATGATGAAGGTGCCGTTGCCAAGGTTGAGGTAGGCCAGCTCGTCGGTGGAATAAATCCCGACCATAATGGTATCGACAATGACCAGGACAATAATGCCGAAGCGCGACAACATCACCGGCCAGGCAAGCCGGATAAGCTCATGACTGTGACGCTTAAGGCGGTCGATCAGCCAACCGGAATCGTGAATGGCTTCAGCCTTTGACATTTTTATTCCTAATGCTTTTTCCAGCCGTGAAAATTGATTAAAGCGGTGAGGTCGCCTCCTGAACCCAGTCTTTGGCATCGCCCTCCAGAAGCGGGCTCAATTTTTCCCAGACTTCGGCGTGGTAGTCATTGAACCAGGTTTTTTCACCCTCGGTCAGGAGGTCGAGCTTGATCATATTTTTGTCAATCGGGGCAAAGGTAATGGTCTCCAGCCCCATCATTTCCTGTTCGCCGCCAAGGTCTTCGGCACGGACAATCACCAGGTTTTCAATCCGGATGCCGTATTCGCCGGCCTTGTAATAGCCCGGTTCGTTGGAATAAATCATCCCGGGCACCAGCGCGATCGGGTTCGGGGCTTTGGAAATCCGCCCCGGTCCTTCATGAACCGCGAGAAAAACCCCAACACCGTGGCCGGTGCCGTGGTCATAATCCAGGCCGGCATCCCACAGCGGGCGGCGGGCAAAACTGTCGAGCTCAGTACCAACCGTTCCTTTGGGAAACTTGACCGTGGCCAGTGCGATATGCCCTTTAAGAACCCGGGTGAAGCGGTCTCGGGCTTCATCACCGGGATTGCCAACCGCAACGGTGCGGGTGATATCGGTGGTGCCATCAATATACTGGCCGCCGGAATCGATTAAAAACACCGAATTGAGCAGGATCGGCAGATTGGTCTCAGGGGTCAGTTTATAATGACACAAAGCGCCGTTGGGTCCGGCGGCGGAAATGGTATCGAAACTAAGGTCGAGCAAATCACCATTTTCTTCACGAAATTCACGGATTTTTTTCTCGGCAGCCATTTCATCCAGCCCGCCCCCCGGGGCCTCTATGGAAAACCAATGAAGGAATTTGGCCACCGCTGCCCCGTCCCTGATATGCGCGGCGCGGGTGCCATCCAACTCGACATCGTTTTTGGTTGCTTTGGGCAAGGCTACCGGGTCGAGACCTTTAACAATCTGGGCACCGCTCTCTGTCAGCGCATCAAAAATTGCAGAAGACGCGGTACCCGGATCCGCCAGAACGATTTTGCCGGATTTACCAAGGGCGCGAACCCCGTCCAGGAATTCGTGTTTCGGGGCGATGCCAATTTCATTTCCCAGGTGTTTTTTTAATTCAATACTTACCTTGCTATCATCGATATAAAGGGTTGCGTGGCCGTTGCCATCGATGATCGCAAAGGCCAATGAAACCGGGGTGTGGTTGACATCCTGACTTCTGAAATTAAACAGCCAGGCAATGCTGTCAAGCTGGGTGATGATAGCAGCCTCGGCATCTTTTTCCCGGATTGCCGCTGCGATCTGGGCGCGCTTTTCCTGGTGGCTTTTGCCAACGTACTTATCAGCCCGGGGAGTGACCGGTGTATTGGGCTCACCCGGTTGATCGTCCCAGGCGGCGTCGATTACATTGTCGGTGGCGACAAGTTCGGCGCCCTTGGTGGCCAGCGCTTTTTTGGCGGACGCGACCCAGCCAATGGTATGCAGGAAGGGATCGTAGCCAATTTTCTGGCCCTTTTTGGCTTGGGTTTTAAGCCATTTGATCGGTGGATTATCGATCAGGTGACAATATTCAAAAAGTGCCCCGTCAACCTGTTGGCGGACCTGGATGGTATAGCGGCCATCGACGAAAATGGCGGCTTTGTCGACCATCACAACCCCGGTGCCTGCGGACCCCTTGAAATTTGATATCCACGCCAGCCGTTGGGCATAATCGGCAACGTATTCGCTGGCATGTTCATCGGTAATGGGAATGACAAAACCATCGAGGCCCTGTTTTTTTAACGCCGCGCGCACCGCTTCAAGCCGGGCGGCAATGTTTTCGGTTGGCATGTCTTTTTCCTTTTTGCTTTTTAAGCCGTAAAATGTGGTCTAGAATCTGATCTCCATCAAGGATAAGAGTCTTAAAACAAGGGGGGACTATGAGCAAGAAAGATTCCGAGAAAACCCGGCCAAAAAAAATGGATCCCAGTTCCCTGAGCAGGCCTGGAATAATTGCTGTGGTGGGTTTGTTGCTGCTGTTTGCAATTTATATGATTTTTTTGAGTTAATTGAAAAGGTTGGCCTTGCAACACCATGAAACCCCCAAAACCCCCCATTGCCCCGGTCAAAAGCAAAACCACCAGCCATCATGGCATCACCCTTGAAGACCCTTACGCCTGGCTTTACGACAAGAATTATCCGGATATCAAGGATGCCGGGGTTTTGGCCTACCTTAGGGCCGAGAACGCCTATACCGAAGCCGTTATGGCGCCTTACAAGGATTTTTCAGAAGCCCTGTTCCAGGAAATGAAAGGCAGGATTGCTGAGGCCGATGAAGGAGTCCCGGCCCGGGATGGCCCCTATTTTTACAACTGGCGTTATGCTGAAGGGACCCAATACAAGGTCTGGTTCAGAACCCCCATCGAGGGTGGAGAGGAAGAGGTTATCCTTGATGAAAACGAGCGCGCCAAAGGCCATGAGTTTTACCGCGTTGGCGGCATGGCGGTCAGCCCCGATCACAAGCGCCTGGCCTGGTCGGAGGATTTAAGCGGCGGTGAGCGCTATACCCTCAGGGTTAAAAACCTCGGGACCGGGGAAATCTTTTCCGAAAAAATTGAAGACACCATCTCAAGCCTGGTTTGGGGTACGGCCAGCGATACCCTTTTCTATACCGTGGTTGACGAGAACTGGCGGCCCCATGAAATTCGCCGCCATATAATTGGGGCACCGGTTACTGAGGACGCGGTTATTTATGCCGAAACGGACCCCGGGTTTTTCCTCGGCGTTTACAAAACCCACAGCCGGAAATTCATTGCCATCAATGCCGGAAACCAGGTGACCTCGGAAATTTATGTATTCCCGGCCACCGGGAATGGCGACGACCTGACCCTGGTATCGAAAAGGCGAGAAGGCCACCTATATGACCTCGATCACGGAGGTGGAAACTTTTACATTCGCAGCAACGATAAGCATGTAAATTTCCGCCTGGTGCGGGCCCCGGATACCACCCCCGGCCCTGAAAACTGGGAGGAAATTATCCCTGCTTCTAATCAGGATTACCTCCGCGGAATTACGGCCTTCAAGGATTTTCTGGCACTCCAGCAGCGCGTTAAGGGTGTCGATCAAATCCGGATTCGCAATTATGATGGGGAAGAACACTTTATCCGTTTTCCAGAGCAGGTATACGCCGCCAGCTTGGGGCAGACACCGGAATTTGACACAAAAGAGGTTCGCATCAATTACGAATCGATGATCACCCCCCATACGGTGTTTGATTATGATGTAACCTCACGGGAATTGATTACCCGCAAGGTCCAGGAAATCCCCTCGGGCTATGACAAAAGCCAGTATCAAACCGTTCGCCTGATGGCTCCGGCGCGGGATGGGGTGATGGTTCCGGTCACCCTTGCCTATAAAAAAGGTGTTGAACGGAATGGCAAAAACCCGCTCCACCTTTATGCCTACGGCGCCTATGGTTTTGGCATGCCGCCGGGATTTACCAGCACTGCGCTGAGCCTGATCGACCGCGGGTTTATATACGCCATTGCCCATGTCCGCGGCGGTGACGAGCTGGGTTACCAGTGGTATCTCGACGGCAAGCTGGAAAAGCGCCCCAATTCCTTCAATGATTTTGTCGATGTCGCCCGCTTCCTGGTGGCGGAAAAATATACCGCTGAAAAGTTGATTTCAATCGAAGGCCGCAGCGCTGGCGGTGAGCTGGTGGGGGCGGTTTTGAACCAGGCCCCGGAATTATGGCGTGCCGCCCTGGTTGGGGTGCCATTTGTCGATGTCCTGAATACTATGCTGAATGATCAACTTCCCCTGACCCCGCCGGAATGGCCGGAATGGGGCAACCCGATCACCGACAAGGCGGCGTTTGAGCTGATCCGATCTTACAGTCCCTATGACAATATCAAGGCCCAGGATTATCCGGCGCAGTACGTCTCTGGCGGCCTCAATGACCCGCGGGTGACCTATTGGGAGCCGGCCAAATGGACAGCTAAAATGCGCAGCCTCAAGACCGATAACAACCTGGTTGTTCTGAAAATAAACATGGGCGCCGGGCACGCCGGCAAGTCGGGAAGGTTTACCCGGCTGGAAGAGCGCGCCGAGGAATACGCTTTCCTGCTCGCCCAATTCGGTTTGATAGAAGATAATTAATCCTGTTTTTTTGAATCGCAGTATTCCTTCATAAACCCAAGAAAATCTCCTTCCCGGCTTGTCTTACAAAGCTACTTTTTCTACATTTTTGGCAGCCTCAGAAAGCATTTCTTGTTCTTCAGCCTGCCTGGCTTCTTCTTCAGCCTGCCTGG
>SMXR01000042.1 GCA_004356215.1 Alphaproteobacteria bacterium
GTATTGCGCAATTCCCTGGCATCCACATAATCGTATTCGATAGCATAGCCCGGGCGCAGTATCTCGGCGCGCTCAAGGCCTGGGATTGAGTGAACCATTTCTCTCTGCACGTCTTCGGGCAGCGACGTTGAGATACCATTGGGATAGATGGTGTCGTCTTCCAATCCTTCGGGCTCAAGAAATATCTGATGGCGGGACTTGTCAGCAAAGCGCACCACTTTATCTTCGATCGAAGGACAGTATCTTGGCCCCCGGCTTTCGATCTGGCCGGAATACATTGGTGACCGGGAAAGATTAGCCTCAATAATAGCGTGGGTGGCCTCGGTGGTGCCGGTAATATAGCACGGGATCTGCGGCACTTTGATTTTATCGGTCATAAACGAGAACGGTATCGGTGGATTATCACCGGGCTGGATCTCACAAGCATCAAAATCGATGGTTTTGCCATTCAGCCGCGGCGGTGTACCGGTTTTCATCCGTCCCAAGGCAAACCCGGCGACCTCAAGGGTCTTGGATAGGCCTAAAGCCGGCTTGTCGCCCACCCGGCCCGCAGGTATTTTCTTGTCGCCGATATGGATCAGGCCGCGCAGGAATGTTCCGGTGGTCAAGATTACCCGGGTGGCGGCAATCTCCCGGCCATCAGCGAGAACCACTCCGGCCACGGCCCGGTTCTCTTTGACGTCACTGAACATAAGGTCCTCCACTGCCCCGGCAATCACCTTAAGGTTGGGGTAGCTCAAGACCATCTCTTGAATTGCGCCACGGTATAACCCACGGTCAGCCTGCGATCTGGGACCGCGGACTGCCGGGCCCTTGCTGCGGTTGAGGATGCGAAACTGAAGCCCAGAGGCGTCTGCAGCCCGGCCCATCAGGCCGTCGAGCGCATCAATCTCACGCACCAGATGACCTTTGCCCAGGCCGCCTATGGCGGGATTGCAAGACATCTCGCCGATGGTCTCAACCTTGTGGGTAACCAGTGCTACATTAGCCCCAATGCGGGCGGCCGCGGCCGCTGCTTCGACCCCGGCGTGGCCACCGCCAATGACTATGACTTCAAATGCCTTCATGGGGCGCTATGTATCATACTTTTTTGGATTTGCCAGCAAAAGAGATGGCGGAATGGTGACGATCAATGTTTCACGTGAAACATCCGGACGGCTAAACCAGAAAAATGTGTTTCACGTGAAACATTGGGGCCGCTTATTTGCCTATACAGAACTGGCTGAAGATTTTGCCCAAAATATCCTCCACCCCGACGCGGCCGGTCACCCGGCCTAGTGCCCGGGCCGCCAACCGCAGGTCTTCGGCCAGCAGGGCCGGGTCGGTTTGCGCCAAATCCTGGCCATTGAAACGGTGCAGGGCTTCAAGCCCTTCCCTTAGGGCTTCGGCGTGGCGCGCCCGGGTTATCGGCGCCGGGTCGCTGGATTGTAAGGTTTCAAGGGTCTTGGCCTCTATGGCTTCTAGCAAGGCTTTCAGGCCCTCCCCGGTCTTGACAGATATAGCATAGGCCTTGGGCGCTCCCTTGCCGCCCCCGCTTAAAGCCTTACCTTTGGCAAGGTCGGCCTTGGTGATCACCACCAGACTGTCGGGGCCTAGAAACGGCCGGCTTTCCTCCGGGATGTCCGGCCATGTCGCTTGATCGACCAGCACCAGTTTCAGATGGGCTTCTTCCGCCTGGCCCCGTGCGCGACGAACTCCCTCCCGCTCAATTTCATTCGCAACATCCCTTAAGCCGGCGGTGTCTGCCACCACCACCGGGTAGCCGGCAATATCCAGGTGAACCTCGATGACATCCCGGGTTGTCCCGGCGATATCAGAAACGATTGCGCGCTCTTCCTTGGCCAGGGCATTCAAAAGACTGGATTTGCCGACATTGGTGGGGCCCAGAAGGGCAATCCGGTAGCCCTTGCGGATTGCCTGGCCGCGGCCATCATCCTTAAGACACTTTTTAATCTCGGCTTCAAGCGCCACGGTGTCCTTTCGCACCCCTTCCAGCAGGCCATCGGGGATTTCCTCATCAGAAAAGTCAATGGTTGCTTCAAGGTGGGCCAAACATTCGGTCAATGTGTCACGCCAGTTGTCATAGAGGGCACCGAGCCCGCCTTCGAGTTGGTAAAGCGCCTGAGTGCGCTGTGCTTCGGTTTCGGCAAAGACCAGGTCGTGCAACCCCTCGGCTTCTGTCAGGTCCAGTTTGCCGTGTTCAAAGGCACGGCGGGTAAACTCTCCGGCCTGTGCCAGCCTTAGGCCCTCTATCCCGGACAAAACCTCAAACAGCTTGCCCAGCACCGCATGACTGCCATGGATATGCAGTTCCGCGACATCTTCGCCGGTAAAGCTTTTCGGGGCCGGGAACCACAACACCAGCGCCTTATCGATCAACGCGCCGGTCTTGGGACATTTAAGATCTGCGGTGGTTGCCACCCGGGGCGCAGGCAGGTCATTTCCGGTCAGGGCGCTGAGCGCCGCCCCGGCGTGGCGGCCCGACAACCGGACAATGGCGACACCCGCGCGCCCCTTGCCGCTGGCCAGGGCGAAAATGGTGTCCTTATGGGTTGCTGTGCTCATTTCAGTCTGGCTTTAGCTTTTTGGCGCCCCCACCGCAAGGGCGAAACACCCCTGTTGCAGTCTGGAACAGAGGGTTTTAAGGTTGGGAAATGACAAGTGCGGGAAAAAACCGGCTCACCAGTGAGGTTAGCCCCTATCTTTTGCAGCATAAAGGCAATCCGGTCCACTGGTGGTCCTGGGGCCCCGAGGCACTGGCCGCGGCAAAGGCGGAAGGGAAGCCAATTCTTCTTTCTATCGGCTATGCCGCCTGTCACTGGTGCCATGTTATGGCCCATGAAAGCTTCGAGGAGGCTGAAACCGCGGCGCTGATGAACGATCTTTATATTAATATAAAGGTTGATCGTGAGGAGCGCCCGGATCTTGATGCGGTTTACCAACGCGCCCTCGGTTTGATGGGCCAACAAGGCGGTTGGCCGTTAACCATGTTTTTGGACCCCGCGGGAGCGCCATTTTGGGGCGGCACTTATTTTCCCAACCAGCCGCGCCACGGCAGGGCAGATTTCAGGTCTGTTTTGCGCCAGGTCCATAACCTTTATCGCTCAAACCCGGCCGCGGTTGAAAAAAACCGCACAATTTTGCTGCAGGGGCTTAAAGATATCGGAAGAATCGCGCAGGTTGCGGGCGGTTCAGAAAATTCTGACGAAAATATCACTGAAAAGGACTATTTGGACGCCGCAGAGGTGATTTTGACAAACATGGATATGGAACACGGCGGCACCAACGGGGCGCCAAAGTTTCCCAGCGTGCCGTTGCTGGAATTTTTATGGCGGGTTGGCCTTCGTACCGGAAACGAAGATTACAAATTGGCTGTAACCAAGACCTTGACTCATATTTGCCAGGGCGGCATTTATGATCACTTGGGCGGCGGGGTGTGCCGGTATTCAACCGATACCTTCTGGCTGGCCCCCCATTTTGAAAAAATGCTTTATGACAACGCCCTTTTTATAGACATTTTGTGTGAGGTTTGGAAAGAAACAGCTAATCCGCTTTACGAGGCCAGGGTTCGAGAAACCATAGGTTGGTTGTTTGATGAAATGACAACTAATGGTTGTGTTTTTTCCTCTGCCCTTGATGCCGATACCGAGGGAGAAGAGGGAAAGTTCTACGTTTGGGACAAAAGCGAGGTTGAAGGGACCCTCGGGAAAGACGCCGATCGTTTCATGAAACATTACGGGGTTCAAGATGGTGGCAATTGGGAAGGCAAGACTATTTTGCACCGCCTCCATGACCCCGAAAACTTTGACCTAGGGGACGAAAAGGCCCTCGCACCCCTTAAAAAGAAGCTTTTGGCCGTTCGCAACAAGCGCCCGCGGCCATTTTTAGATGACAAAGTGTTGGCTGACTGGAACGGTCTGATGATTTCAGCCCTGGTCAACGCCGGCAAAACATTTTCACAGCCGTCCTGGAGTCAGGCAGCCGCCAAAGCTTTTGATTTTATCGCCAAAACCATGACCAAGGGGGGTGTGCTCCACCATTCTTACCGGGAGGGACGCCTCGGGGCGACTGCCTTCCTGGATGACTACGCCGCAATGATTAGGGCGTCCCTGGCCTTGTTTTCCGTCTCCGGAGACGAAAAATACCTCTCTAAGGCAGTTATTTGGGCCTCTGAGGCAGAAAAATGGCTATCCGAGGATGATTTTAATGGATTTTTCATATCTTCGAGCAAAAACACCGACTTGATCGCTCGGCCCCGATCAAACTTCGATCAGGCCACCCCGGCGGGAAACAGTGGTATGATTCAAAATTACCTGTCGCTTTACCGCCTGACGGGGGCGGAGGGCTATCGCGAAAAGGTTGAAAAACTCTTATTCGTCTTCGCCGGCGCGGCCAAGGGCATGCCAATGGCCTGTACCAGTTATTTCAGCGCCTTCGATTCGCACCTTTATGGCGCCCATCTTTTTATCAAGGGCGCGATCAGGGCACCCAAGACCAGGGCGTTCCTTGAGATTGCGGCCGGTGTCTCGTTTCCCGGCCTGATTGTTCACCCCGGAACAGACGCCCCAGGGCCGCTTAAAGAGCCCGTGGCGGCGCTTAAGGCAAACACCGCCCTTCTTTGCCAGGGAACCCGTTGTTCGCTTCCCCTGACCAACCCCGCCATGCTAAAAGAAGAGCTAATTAGGTTGCGTCAAACTAAAATTTGAGGCGGGAGGGCCATGCCCCAGCTATCGCTGCATTCGCCGGTGGGTGATATTACGGTTTCCGAAGAAAACGGGAAGATTGTCTCGCTTGATTGGGGCTGGGGAATGGAACAAACCCAAACCCCGCTTCTGAAAAAAGCCAAAAAGCAGCTTGAAGCCTATTTCGACGGCTCGCTCAAGAAGTTTACCCTGCCGTTGAACCCCCCGGGCACGTCATTTGCCCACCTGGTGGGGGCCGAGATGCGCCGCATCCCCTATGGCAAGACCCTAAGCTATTCAGAGCTGGCGTTTCTGGTGGAAAGTCACCCCCGCGCCATCGGCCAGGTGTGCGCCAATAACCCGATCCCGATCATCATCCCGTGTCACCGGGTTTTGGGTGCAAAAGAGACGCTCGGCGGTTATTCCGGCGAAGGCGGATTGGTGACAAAATGCGCGTTACTGGCTCTGGAAGGGGTTTTGCTCTAACTTTAGGTGTTCATACTCTTGAAGAATTCCTCGTTCGATGCGGTGCCCTTGATCTTATCGAGCAGGAATTCGATAGCATCGACAACCCCCATCGGCATCAGGATGCGGCGTAGCACCCACATTTTGGCAAGCGTGTCCTTGTCGACAAGAAGCTCTTCTTTCCGGGTGCCGGATTTGGTGATGTCGATGGCCGGGAAGATGCGTTTGTCGACGATTTTCCTATCGAGCAGGATTTCAGAGTTTCCAGTGCCCTTAAATTCTTCAAAAATCACCTCGTCCATGCGTGAACCGGTATCAACCAGGGCGGTGGCGATGATCGTCAGCGACCCGCCCTCTTCAATATTCCGCGCAGCACCGAAAAACCGCTTGGGCTTCTGAAGGGCATTGGCGTCAACGCCGCCGGTCAGCACCTTACCTGAGGATGGCACCACGGTATTGTAGGCGCGCGCCAGGCGGGTGATCGAATCCAGGAGGATAACAACATCTTTTTTATGCTCGACCAGGCGCTTGGCCTTCGAAATGACCATTTCGGCGACCTGGACATGGCGGGTGGCCGGTTCGTCAAAGGTGGATGAGACCACTTCACCGTCGACCGAGCGTTTCATGTCGGTCACTTCCTCAGGGCGTTCGTCGATCAAAAGCACTATCAGGAAAACCTCGGGGTGGTTTTTGGAGATCGAATGGGCGATGTTTTGTAAAAGCATGGTTTTGCCGGTCCGGGGCGGCGCCACGATCAGGGCGCGCTGGCCCTTGCCCTGCGGTGCCACCAGATCAATAATTCGACCGCTGGGATCCTTGAAAGCCGGATCTTTCGGGTCAAGCACGAACCGGTCGTCCGGATACAACGGGGTCAGGTTATCAAAATTAACCCGGTGTTTGGACTGCTCAGGCTTGTCAAAATTGATGGTGCTGACCTTCAGCAGCGCGAAATAACGTTCGCCCTCCTTTGGGGCACGGATATGTCCTTCAACGGTATCACCGGTGCGGAGACCGAAGCGCCGGATCTGGCTCGGGCTGACATAAATATCATCGGGCCCGGGCAAATAGTTGGCATCGGGTGAGCGCAGGAAACCAAAACCGTCCTGGAGAATTTCCAAAACGCCGGCGCCAGTAATTTCTTCGTCTTTGGTCGCCTTTTTTTTCAAAATCGCAAACATCATATCCTGTTTGCGCATGGTGGTGGCGTTTTCGACTTTAAGGCCTTCGGCCAGCGCTAAAAGGTCGCCGGGGTTCTTTTCTTTAAGTTCTTTGAGATTCATCGTCATACCAATTTGTTAATGGGAGGGGGTGTCTTTAAGACACAGATTGAGATTAAAAATTGCCGTTTCCGGTTCCGTTTTAAGTCTTGGGAAAGTATTGCAGCCAGGAGTCTTTAAATACTGTTGGCTTGGCTGCCCTGCGGGTTGGAAGCTACCATCCGCGCCGAAGAAGTCAAGCAAATTTGTTCAATTGTCTAAAACGGGCGGACAACAACCATAATAATAATCACAACCAAAAGAACCGCCGGAATTTCATTTGTTTTTCTGTAAAACCTTTCGGATCGA
>SMXR01000043.1 GCA_004356215.1 Alphaproteobacteria bacterium
AATAACCACACCAACTTCGGGGCGCGGGCCGGTGACAATAACGTCAGCAGCAGGAAACCCGGCATCGGTCAGGCGTTTTGCCATGGCGTCCGCGATGATCACGCTTGAGCCAGAGCCGTCATCCACCGTCTTCATGGCAATCACTTCGGCTAATATTTCACGCGCCAGGTCGCGGTAGGGTTTGGGCGCCTTGGTTTCGTCGCAAGCGGCGACAAGGAAAGACAACCCGAAAATAATGAGTAGCGTTTTGAACACCCTTGAATTTAATGCGTATCCCATAACTATTTCCTATTTTTTCCCCTGGGTTAAGCTCTGGTTTTAGCTGCCGGGTAGGATAACACAAGGGGAATTTTGATCCTCTAGAAAGGGTGGGTCTCGCCCTGGAAATTCCTGAAAGTTCCTGAGGAGCTGATATCCATTTTTTCAATTTGGAGTTTAAGGCCTGCGGCGCTTTCCGCAATGCTGACCGGAGCATCGGGGCCGCCCATGTCGGTCCGAACCCAGCCCGGATGCAGGACGGCAACCATAATGCCCCTTTCCTTTAGCCCAAACGAAAGGGTGCGCATAATCGCATTGACCGCGCTTTTTGAGGTCCGGTAAGCAACAAATCCGTCCTCCATGGTCTCGATGCTACCCATATTAGAGGTAATAGTGATGAGCTTTTTTTGCTCCCCCAGTTCCAGATTAGGGAGAAGCGCTTCTGTGACCTTCAGCGGGGCGATGGTGTTAACTTCCAGCGTGTGGCGAAAGCCGTCGTAATCCATATCCCCAAGGGTTTGCCCAGCCCCGCCATTTTCGAATGTCGGGCTGCCGAGGATGCCAGCGTTGTTTATCAAAACGTCAATTGCCCGGCCTTTCAGTTTTTCAGCCAGGACATCGATACCTGGATGGTCGGTAACATCGAGGGGAAAAATTTCGAGATTTTCCTGGTCCAGCGCCCTGAGGCCATCGGCTGCCCCGGGGTTGCGGCAGGTGGCGATGACCTGCCAGCCATCGCCCAGATAAGCTTTAACCAATCCGAAACCGATGCCACGATTTGCTCCGGTAATCAGTACGTTGGGCATCGCTTAATCCTTCCCTTCGCTGGTCTTCCAGCGTTTCATCAAGGTGTTTGCGGGCTGGGTTTCATCCAGTGCCTTCCTGGCGGTCGCAGCTCCGGCCACCGGCAGGGTGGCCGGGTCCAGAAGTCCAATCTGCACCAGCACCGAGGCCTGGTCCCAATAAATATGTTCATGATAAAGTTTATCACCGCGGAAACAGACAATCACTATGGTTGGTACCTCGATCTTTTTCCCGGTCGGCGGGATGCCCGGCAGCATCCAGTCAATCTCGACATCATGGGTGCACGTTAAAATAAATTCATCGACCAGCCGGTCGGCCCCAACGGTGCGCGAAATCGGGGTCATGGCGATGTCCGCCGGCAAGGTGGGAATGAAATGGTTTTTGTAAAACCGGTGTAATTCTTTCTCCCCGACGCCGCCGGTCATGGTCGGCATGTGGTTGACGTAACAATCCTTGACCATGGTTTTCATGGTGGCACCAGCATCGCGGTCTTCAAACTCGGCCTTGGTGTGCATATCCCACAGCGCTTCCAGGTCGTAATTTGGTCCCATCACCGCTTTCAGAGCGGCCAAGGTGCGGCTGTGGGCGACCCAGGCTGAGGGGCGGTGGTAATGGTCTTCCCCCTCGCGGGCAAAGGCGTGATCAACCCCGGGGTAAAGGTAGGTGGTGATGTGGTCATGGCCCGCCAGGGATTTTTCAATCGAGGCATAGGCTTGTTTCGAAACAAACTGGTCATTTTCGGCAAAATGCAACACCGTCGGGCAGGTGATATTTTTGGCCTCGTCCAGCCTGCCTTCAATGCCAACACCGTAATATCCCACCGCCGCATCACAGTCGGTCCGGGCAGCAGCGAGGTACGCCAATAATCCGCCCAGGCAAAAGCCGAGTACCCCGACCTTGCCGGTGCATTCCGGGGCCGCCCTTAAGGCATTGATCGCCGCCTGAATGTCCCCGGTGCCGGCATCCGGATCAAAGTTGCCAAAATGACCAAAGGCCTTTTGCATGTCGGCGTCCGAATAGCCGAGATCGATACCGTGTTCAATGCGCCAAAACAGGTCGGGCACCAAAACCACATAGCCCTCTTCGGCATATTTGTCGGCCACCGCTTTCATGACATGATTGATCCCAAAAATTTCCTGGGCAATAACCAGCCCGGGGCCGCTGCCCGCCGCCGGCAACGCCAGGTAACCGGAAAATTCTCCATCGTCGCATTGAATGGACAAGGTTTTGGTCATGATAAACCCCTTTGCTTAATTTTAATTTTTGGCTAGCCCCAAACAGATGTCATACAGGAATACATGTCTTCCAGGTCATCTTCCAGGGTACACTGGCGCACCGTTTCGGAAAATCCATTCTGGGTCACATTGGTCGCCAGTTCATAGATTTGCACTTGAATGTCACGGATCATCTGATCCTGGGATTTATACTGTTCAATCAAGTGGGAAGCTGCTTCAAACCGGGTGGTCTCTTCCTGGTTAAGGGCCTTGACCTTTTGGTTATAAGTGGCGTGGGCGGCTTCGATGTTTTCGGCCAGGGCGTCGAGGCGGGTCTTTTGGATATCGAGGTTTTGTTTCAAATCCAGACATTGGGTATAGGGTTCTTCAGGCAGCTTCCCCTGCTGGCAGTTGGTATTGTAGGCGCCGGCCTGGCGGTTATGGTTTGCGGCGTCGTCATCATAGCCCTTGGTCTGGGTATCCAGCCGGGTGCTTTCTTCGCGCAGCGCGGCGCCCAATGCCCGGTTGGTCTCGGCAACTTCAGAATTCCGCCGCAAGATGGTTTCGGTTTCCTGCAGGGCTGTGATATTTTCCCTAAGCAGCACCAACAGCTGCGGGGCTGTCATCCGATCAATCACCTGGGCCCCTGCCGGGGTGGAAAAACCTGCGGAAAACCCCACGGCATATACCAATGCGATCAACCCTAAAATCCTTGTGATTAGCTTCAAAACCTTATGCTCCCATGCTTGGTCAGCACGTTACATAGCACAGGATAATGCCCTTAAAAAGATTGAAATTCGGAAAGCCTATTTGCGCTTCTCTTTCTTTGTACTCTTGCCTTTGCGCTCATTATTGCGGGAAGCAGGTTTTGCCCGGCGTGAACTGGACGCTTTGGATTTCTGGCTCTTGCTACTTTTGGCGGCAGGCTTTGAAGACTTGCTGGAGGCGGCTTGTTCCTGGTTGCCTGAATTCTGACCGCGAGCGGACTTTGCCTGGCTTGGCGAGGGTTTTGGGGTCGACACCCTGGTTTCGGCCGGGCGGCTTTGCCGGCGTGATGACTGAGCCTGGGTAATAGTGGAAGAATTACCCCGGATCACGGTGACCGGCATTCGCGAAGAAGAATTTTCGCTGGAAGAGTAGAAACTGGAAGAGTTGAAAGAAGTGAGCGCGGGGGTTTCCGACAGTTTCTTCTTTTCACTACTTTTGGGCCGGCTTGACGACCTTTCTTTTATGCGTGGTACTGAGGCTTTGGGCGGGCTTGAACGCCGTGGGGAAGATTTAACAACTGCCCCGGAATTTGTCGCCGGCCGGTTAATCACCTTGGTTGAGCTAGGTATTACCGCCTGCCGTCCCTGGCCTTGACCACTCATGTTCCGGTTGCCGAAAAAATGAAATCTGTCGCGGTTGCCCGGCACCAGTACGACCTGGTTTTGCGTGCGCTCTAATGAGCTAAAGGTATTTCCGCTTTCCGGGGCGGTAAAGCTATCGCGCTCACGCTCGCGATTCTGGTCGCGGTCGCGGTCACCATTTCTGTCGCCGTCGTGGCCGCCATCACCGGAATGATCGCGTCTGTGGTGTTTGCCACCGCGGTAACTGGCGTGGTGCGTGTTGTGATAAAAGTTATAAAAAAACACCGACGGGTAATAGCTGTAATAGCCATAATGCGACCCGTAAAAAATATGCGGGTGGTAATGGGAATAATAGTAATACCCGCCATAAGTGGTGTAGTGATAATACTCTGACCCAGCATCGTAATAAAAACAGTTGCCGTCTATGTCATAGTAATAATAATTACCGTAATCATCATAATAATAGGTATTGCCATACTCATCGGTATAATCATACGACCCGTACGGGCCGGCGTTGATCGAGCCGTAATGGGCGCAATAAATAGGATCGGCATAGGTATAATAGGAGTTATAGCCCCCGCCATCATAGGCACAGGCGCCGAGAAAAAAAGACGCACCAGCAATAATAAGCGGGATTTTCAGTTTACGTTTGAGCGCATGAGGCATTACGATCTCCTAAAGGGTCGGGGGCAAATAGCCCATTGGTTCCTTACCATATACCAGGGACCACCTGAACTGGCGATGAATGAAAACAGAGAATTAAACTAATGCATTGTTGCCTCGCCGACGGGTCCGGCGAGTAATTTTTTCGACAACTCGTGGGCTTTTTTGGCGAACCATTCACCCTCGCCCATCACCCCTTTGGCCTCGCCATAAAGCAGCATATGGGCGTAATTTTGCATCGCCAGGATATGGACCGGCCTGACCTCGGCGCCGCGTTTCAGGCAATCTTCGGCTACGGTCCGGTAAACCTCGGCGGCAATCATCAGGGCCGCCAGTTCTTTGCCATATTCGCTCCGGCATTTTCCGGCAAATTCCATGGCGCCCTCGAGGCCAAGGGTAGCGGCATAATCAATCGCGGTCGCCCAGGAATAGCGAATGGCATAAATGCGCCGGGCATAATAAAAAATCACCGCCGGAAACAGCAAGGTAAGAAAAGCGTAATCGTTGTCCAGCTTATCAAATCCCCGGTAAAGGCCGAAAAGGGTCACCAGGATCACCAGCGCGCTGACCAATAGAAAGTTACGATCCACGGTTTGCAGCCACGGCCCGGCCTTGATGACCACGCCCAGGATCAACCCGACGCTGAGGATATTAAGGCCCAGGAACATTTCCCCGGTTGGCAGCAAAAAAAGCAAAAGCGCCGAGACCGACAGCATCCCCAGGCCCCAAAGCCACGGCGGCGGCCCGGAAAGTTTTGGAAAATCCTTTAAAATCATGTGTTAGCGCCCTTTATGTAAAAAATAACAGTCCCTTAAGGAAATTACGCTAAAAATCATGTAAAAGTATATTGTAAACGCTCGATTATTTGAAAAATTTACCTGGAGGCCAGCCATGTCCCTGTTTACCGCTTATCGCCCATTCGAGGAACGCGGCGGCCAGCTTTATTTTCACCGCGCCAAAAGCGGGCCGACCTATGAAATTACAGGCGAAGAAAAAGCCTCAATTGCGCTGGTAATGAAAAAACTGCGGAAAAATATGTTTATAATTATCGGTGGTTTTGCCCTGATGTTTGTCGTCATTATTTTTCTGCTGCCGCTAATCCTGAACCTGAACCCCCAAATGGCTTTCATTGTTGCCGGGTTGATGCTGGGTATCGGGGTTGTCCCGTTTTTACTCATGGTCAAATTGCACCTGACGCATCAGAAAAAAATCCGCGGCATTCTCGGTGACCGCCGGGCGATAAGCCCTGAGGCGATGCAACAAACGGCACCGGCGGGGGCGTCATCAACCGCAGCCAAACCCCCACCCTCTCCCGAGGCCGCCAAAGCACAAACCACCCAGCAAGCAACCAGAGGAATGAGTGTTGGCAAGCTGGGCGCGATTTTCCTGCTGGGGATAGCCATCACCACCGTTGGCGCGGTGATGTTGTTTGGCGGTGAGGAAATGGAATTCAGGCGCCAGTTGATCTGGTGGTTGAATATAGTGACCGGGGCGCTTCTGACCGGGCTTGGGGTCTATGGCCTGATCATCAGGCAAAAACCCCCGATCAGCCCTTTGCCAACCCCGCGTGGTGATCAAAGTGATCGGCCATAAAGGTTGCGATGAAATAATAGCCATGATCGTAGCCCTCATGGCGCCGAACTTTTAGCGGATACCCGGATTTTTTTGCCCCTGCTTCCAGCAGATGAGGATGCAATTGTTCTTCCAGCCATTCGTCAGCCATGCCCTGGTCGACCAGAATTTTGGGTCGTTTTTTGGCATCCTTGACGTTAGCGATCAGCCGCGAGGCGTCATAGGCTTCCCAGGTTTTTTTGTCGGACCCGAGATAATGGCTAAACGCCTTTTGCCCCCAGGGGCAATCTATCGGCGCCGAAATCGGCGAAAAGGCAGAAATGCTCCTAAAAATTTCCGGGTGCTTGATGCCAATTGTTATGGCCCCGTGGCCGCCCATGGAATGGCCAAAAATCCCCTGTTTTTTCTGAATTCCGGGAAAGTTCTTAAAAACCGCGGCCTGCAGGTCCTTAACCACATAATCATACATGTGGTAATGCTTTTTCCACGGGATCTGGGTGGCATTGAGATAGAACCCGGCCCCGGTGCCGAAATCCCAGTCGTCTTCTTCGCCGGTCAACTCACACCCGCGCGGGCTGGTATCGGGGCTGACCAGAATAAACCCACGTTCCGCCGCCAGCCTTTGCGCGCCGGATTTGATCATAAAAGTTTCTTCGGTACAGGTCAGGCCCGAAAGGAAGGTCAAAACCGGAAACGGCCCTTTTCCCGGCGGCACAAAAACCGCGAAATTCTGTGTGCACCGGGTTGAAATTGACTGGTGGCGGTAAAAGCCCATGACCCCGCCAAAGGCGGCGCGCTCGGAAATGATTTCAATTTTTTCCGGCATCAGAAAATCACCACACTGCGGATGGATTTTCCGGCGTGCATCAAATCAAAGGCGGAATTGATATCGTCCAGCGCCATAGTGTGGGTGATCAGGTCGTCGATGTTGATCTTGCCGTCCATATACCAGTCAACAATTTTGGGGACATCGCTCCGCCCTTTAGCACCGCCAAACGCGGTCCCGCGCCACACCCGCCCAGTGACCAGCTGGAACGGACGGGTGGAAATTTCCTGGCCGGCGCCAGCCACCCCGATGATCGTGCTTTCGCCCCAGCCCTTGTGGCAGCATTCCAGGGCCTGGCGCATAACCTCGACATTACCGATGCACTCGAACGAATAATCAACCCCGCCCGATGTCAAATCGGTGATCGCTTCGACAACGTTGTCAACGTCCCTGGGGTTGATGAAATCTGTCATGCCGAACTTGCGGGCAATGGCTTCGCGGTCGGGGTTGAGGTCAATCCCGATGATCTGTTTGGCGCCGACCATTTTGGCGCCCTGGACAACATTCAGGCCGATGCCGCCGAGACCGAAAACGCCGACGGTCGAGCCCGCCTCAACCTTGGCGGTATTGATCACCGCGCCAATCCCGGTGGTGACCCCGCAACCGATGTAACAAACCTTGTCGAACGGTGCGTCTTTACGAATTTTCGCCAACGCAATTTCCGGCAGAACGGTAAAATTGGAAAACGTCGAACAGCCCATGTAATGATGGATCGCATCGCCATCAATGGAAAACCGGCTGGTGCCGTCGGGCATGACACCGCGGCCTTGGGTTTCACGGATCGCCTGGCACAAATTTGTTTTGCCCGAGGTACAAAATGAACAAACACCGCATTCCGGGGTGTAAAGCGGAATAACGTGGTCGCCGGTCTTGAGCGATGTCACATCGGTGCCGACTTCGACCACAATTCCAGCCCCTTCGTGCCCTAAAATGGCCGGAAAAAGGCCCTCGGGATCGGCCCCGGAGCGGGTAAATTCGTCGGTGTGGCAAATGCCCGTGGCCTTGATTTCGACCAGAACCTCGCCCGCTTTCGGCCCCTCCAGCTGAACCGTCTCAACCGATAACGGCTCCCCGGCCTTAAAGGCAATTGCTGCTTTGACGTCCATAGTTTCCTCCAATAAATCTTTTAAATATTTTCGCGGGCTTCGGCTACAAGTTTTGACATAACCTCCGCCGAAGGTTTTTGCTGCTCACAAGCCACCGGGATGATTTTTCGCATGTTTTCGGCGGCATCGATCAGGCAAATTTCGCGCTTGGCAAACGGGCCCGAGGTATAGCTGGAGGTTGCCATGCCCTCCTCAACCCCGGCAATCAGACGCTGGTCCTGGGCATTAACCTCGCGGTTGATGCGCCAGTTGAGATAGCGGCAGGCCTTCATTTCACGCCGGTCGTCAGGGAGCGCGTAGGAAATTTCCCTGATCACCATGGTCGTCGGAGACATCGGCAATATCTGCATGAAATCAACCTGGTCGGGGTAAAGTTCAAAGGCGAGATTAGGCCACATCCTGAAATACTGCCAGCGCCGCCGGCAGTCTTTGGGCAGGTATTTTTTATACATTCTGACCGATAATGTTTCCTTGTTGGTCGGGACAATATCCCCCCAGAGTTTATGCACCCCGTCCCTGACTTCCAGCGAATAGGTATTGCC
>SMXR01000005.1 GCA_004356215.1 Alphaproteobacteria bacterium
GGCAAGCCAATGGCACGCTGGCCGCTGGCGAAATTCGTTTTGTTTTGCCCTGAAATCCTATAAACCTCTGGATTATGCACGGAAAATCACTTTCATTCTTCAGAAGCCTTTCGTCACAACTTTTGCTGTTGACGATTTTGTTTGTGATGATTGTGGAAGTTTTTGTCTACGTCCCCTCGCTTGCCCAATTCCGGAAAAATTACCTGGACCAAAGACTGGCCGCTGCCCAAATTGCCATCCTGTCACTGGAAGAAGCCGACGACGAGGGCTTAAGCCACATGCTTGAGCAAGAATTGCTCGAAGTGGCTGAAATCCAGGCCGTGATTGTTGTCAGCGAAGAAGCCCGGGAGTTGGCACTAAGTTCAACGCTGCCGGAAAGCGTTTCCGGCCCCTACGATATGCGCGATCCAGGGTTGGTCGAGCTAACCAAAGACGCTTTCATGACCCTTAAACGCAAAGGTGAGGGAAGCATCCAAATTCAGGGCGAGCCCATCAACCCCCGCTACCAGTCGATCCAGGTGGTTTTGTCCGAACAGCCGCTTTATATGGCCATGGTTGATTTTTCCAAATCAATTTTCCTTAGTTCCCTGATTATTTCTTTTTTTACCGGGGTATTGATTTATGTCAGCATCCTTTTCCTGACAGTTCGGCCGACCAAAAGAATTACCACCAACCTGACGGCTTTTGAAAGGCGGCCCGAAGCGAAAGGCAATATTCTGAAGGGCAGTGGACGCAAAAACGAAATCGGTCTTCTGGAGGACCAGATTAGCCACATGCAAAATGAAATTCAGGGGGCTTTGCGGCAAAAAAACCATCTTGCCAACCTTGGGCTGGCCGTCAGCAAAATAAATCATGATCTTAGGAATATCCTTTCTACCGCCCAGCTGTCCGTCGATTTTTTGGCGCGAAAAAAATCCAGCCTGCCCGAGCAGAAAACGCTTGATCGCTTGTACCGGGCGGTCGATCGCGCGGTCAAATTGTGTGAACGCACCCTGAAATACGGTCGCGCGGAAGAACCCGCGCCAAATAAGAAAAACTTCGCCCTGGTTGATTTGTTGATGGATGCCTGCCACGGCCTGCATATGGATTCTTATGAGAATATTGACCTGAAAATGGAAATCCCCGAAGGCTACACGGTTTACGCCGACAAGGAACAAGTGTACCGGATCCTGACGAATCTCTGCCGAAATGCGGTTGAAGCCATGGACCAGAAGGGTACCCTGACGATTTCCGCCGAGCCTGCCAAAGGGGGTCAGCAAAAAATCCGCGTCGCTGATACCGGGCCGGGCATTCCCGATAGTTTTCGGGAAACCTTGTTTGTTCCCTTTGTCGGCACTTCCAAACTGGGCGGGTCGGGCCTTGGCCTGGCAATCGCCCATGGCTTGGCCCAAGCCCATGGTGGCGATCTTGTTCTGGAAAAATCAAATTCATCGGGGACTGTTTTTTGTATCAGCCTGCCAACACAAAAAGGGTGAAACCCTAGGAAGGCGCCCGCGTGCTTATATAGGATTTCTCCTGGGCAATAAAAATACGGTTTTCAAGTTCCAGCGCTTCTGCTTTTTTCAATAAAACCTCCGCCTCTGCCGCCCGCGGGGTGCCCAGCGCCACGACCTGGGCGCGAATAACCTTTAAGGCTTCGGTGGCCTGACTGATATTGGACAACTCCATCTGGGCCACCAGCCAGGTGTCGCGATAGTCATTTCCCGACACCAGGTCCAGGCCGGCGCGGGCAACGCTGTAATCGGCTTTGCGCTCGCCAAGGGTCCGGGTGATGTCGGCCAGATCACTTTCAATCCGCTTTAAAAAATCTTCCCTGTTTTCCAGTCCTGCCCGGTCCTCCTCGCTTAGGGCGGGTAATGGTGCCAAGATGATTTCACTCGGGGTTATCCGGGCATCATTGATAGCCTGAATTTCAGCTCCAAAGGAAACCGTTGGCCAGCTTTCACCCTTGGGCGCAGAACAGGCCGCCAGCAGCAGGCTGAACGACAAAATTGTCAGGGCTTTTAGGGTATGTATCACACCTGGGATGCTAGCTTATGACCCTTTTTGGAGCAAGAAAATTGAACGGAAATTCAAAGAAAAGAGTGAAGAGCCTTGCAACAGGTTGGCGGAGGCGTTAGGTATCACTGGCTTTGAAAAACCAATGACTATTCAAAGGCGCCCGTAGCTCAGCTGGATAGAGCACTAGACTACGAATCTAGGGGTCGGGAGTTCGAATCTCTCCGGGCGCGCCACTTTCAAATGTACCAATTTTCGTTGAAACTTTCGGGAATTTCGAAGAAACGAAAAGGCGGGAACGTTTTTCCTCCGTGAGCCTGGAACATGTGGCTGGAAAGCTGAAAAAGCGTGGAAGTTAAGGCAGGTCCATCTCAAGGATCGACATTGTGAAAGCGTAGGAGATTTCCCCTTCATCCTCGTCGCGGTAGAGAGTGGCGATAAATTCTTCACCGATCAAAACTTCGGCGGAATCATCGGTGCCCTGCCTTGGTTTCACCCTGATCTGGGGCATATTAAACATTTCCCGCAAATAGGTCTGCAGGCGGCCAATTTCCTGGGGCGTCATGGTCTCTCTCTCCTGATATTCAGTGATTCGTCTTGTCTTACCCCAGAGAAAGAGTGGCGTAAACGCCAATTTTCCCCAATTTCTTCCATTTTCGACCATATTTAAGCCCAAAAACTTGCCTATTTAGTGTATACTGCTGCTATGGAGCCCCTTATGTAGAAAATGGGGGTGAGTAATTTTTGGAAAGTTGCGCACCTTGCTAATGAAATTTTGAATCAGCGCCACTTTAAATAAGAAAATTTCCATCCAAAATTACCTGACCCCATTGACATAACCCTTGAAAAACAGGATTTAGGCCCCAAATTTACGGCAAGCGCACGGTTGATTGGTTAGCCCTGCGCGTGGAGCAAAAGAATTATGCGTATTATCGCCGCCATATTTACATTCGCTCTCCTTATCCCCCTCATGCTGCCACAAGCAGAGGTTCGGGAAGGGACCCGGCTGGCTTCACCAGAAGCCTCACTGGATTTGGATGCCCGCAAAAATGCATATAAGTCCGCAACCCTGCCGGGCCAGGGTGGTTTGATGATGTTGATTTCTGCTTTGGATGTCCTCGGCGATGAGGTCACCACCGCGGAAGGTCATTGCCTGGTCCAGGCAATTTATTTTGAAGCCAGATCTGAGCCAGTGGAAGGCCAGTTGGCCGTCGCCCAGGTGGTTTTGAACCGCACCAAAAACCCGCGCTTTCCAAACACGATTTGCGGGGTGGTGTTTCAGAACGAAAAATTGCGCAACCGTTGCCAGTTCTCTTTTGCCTGTGATGGCCTTTCAGACAATCCTTATAACAAGGAAGCCTGGGAAATTGCACAACGTATCAGCTACATTGCGCTTTCCGGGCGTTGGGAAGATATCACCAAATCCGCCATGTATTATCATGCCAATTATGTCACCCCTTACTGGGTCAAACGGTTGGAAACCACTGCCCAGCACGGCAGCCATATTTTTTACCGCGACGCAGCTTCTTAAAAATTGGGAAATACCCTTACTCGGTTTCGGCGGCCATCGCCTCTTTTAGAATTTTGACGATCGACCTTGCCCGCCCCTCTTCGGCAAATTGCAGGGCATCACGGCCAGTATAATCGCTTGGATAAATATCAGCGCCATTTTTTATCAGTAGCTTGACCATTTGGGCTTTTCGGGCGCCTGCGGCTTTCATTAAGGCAGTTCGGCCCTGGCCATCGGCAAGATTCACATCTGCGCCGAATTCCAGCAAGAGATTGAACGCAAATTCATCGCCCCTGGCGGCGACAATCATCAGTGCGGTTTCTTCGCGGTTATCGGTTTTAACGTCGGGGCGGGCGCCACTATCCAAAAGCAGCCTCATCATTTCATAAAACCGGCCATTGGCCGCTATCACCAGCCCGGGGTTACCCCCACGCTTGGCATTTGCATTTGCGCCGCCGGAAAGTCTTTCCTTGGCAACAACCATGTCATTGTTTTTTATTGCATTCAAAAGATGATAGGAATCAGAAAACTGGGAAAACGCCGGCGGGACTTCAAAAACAATTCCCACAGGGGCCACAAAAAGTATCCAAATGCCGATAATAAGTTTTTTCATTTTAAACCTGTTTCTTTATGGTTTTCCAAGACCCTTGAGGTTAAAACAAAATTCACCGGGTTAGGAAAGGTTTTTTGACACTTTCCTAGAGAAGTGTTTTTTCAATATTTTTGCAAGCAGGCAATTTTTGCATTAGAAAGAGGACCGGAAAAGGAAAGCCCTGATGAACATGAAATTTGTAAAAGCTGTGGTCGTTCTTATCATTATCACAGTTTTGGGGTATGCCGCCGGGACCCTGAGCGAACGGCCCCAGCCTCCGGAGGTTATAAGTCACGGCACAGCTGAGATTGGCGGCCTGTTTGAATTGGTCGACACTAATGGTGCCCTCGTCACCGACCAGTCACTGTTGGGGCGGTACAGCCTGATTTATTTTGGGTATACGAACTGCCCAGATGTTTGTCCGCTTGATATGAACCGGATTTCCATGGCGGTCGAGATTTTAGAAGAGGGCGGCGGCTTGGAAAACCTTCAACCGGTTTTTATTTCCATCGACCCGGCGCGGGACACTCCTGAAGTCATCGGTGCTTTTATTAGCCAGTATCACCCTTCATTCATCGGCCTGACCGGAACGCCCGCGCAAATTGAAGTGGCGGCCAAAGCCTACAAGGTTGCCTATGAGGACATGCTGGCAGCTGAGGATAAGCCCCTTATCAATCATTCCTCACACATATACCTGATGGATGAGGCTGGAAAATACATCACACACTTTGGCCCCGAAGCCTCACCTTCGGCCCTTGCCGAAGCTTTGCGGGGGTACCTTGCCCAGTCCTGAACAGAAACGGCCCTTCTGGGAGCGCAAAACCCTGCGTGAGATGAATAAGGATGAGTGGGAAGCGCTCTGTGACGGCTGCGGCAAATGCTGCCTGCACAAACTTGAAGATAAAGACACCGGCGAAGTAAAATATACCTCCGTTGCTTGCCGCCTGCTGGATTTGAAAACCATCACATGTACCAATTACAAAAACCGGGCCCGGCTGGTGGCCGATTGCCTGCAGCTAAGCCCGGATAATATTCCAACGTTTCATTGGTTGCCGGGAACCTGTGCCTACCGGCGCCTGGCCGAGGGCAAAAAGCTTGAGCCCTGGCACCCCTTGATCTCTGGGAACCGTAACAGCGTTCATGAGGCGGGCATTTCCATCAAGGGAAAATGTGTCAGTGAGCGCGAGGCCGGCGACCTGCACGATTATCTGTGGCCTGATAATCAAGACATTTGATTTATCTATCCTTTGAAAACAGTTTTTCCAAAAAAGATTTTTCATCCTCTGCCTCTAGGTGCGGCAAAGGGTTAGGCGGCAGCCCGGTGTGGATATCTTGCATGGCATCGGCCCAAATATCAGCTGGAAGGGTGCCACCGGTGACACCCTTGGTTGGGCTGTTGTCATCATTGCCGACCCAGACCCCGGCTATATAATCGGCGCTGTAGCCAACAAACCAGGCATCCCTGAAATCTTGGCTGGTACCCGTTTTTCCAGCAATCGGACGGCCAATTTTGGCACGCCTTCCGGTGCCAACCTCCACTGCATGAACAAGAATTTCCGTCATCCGGCGCAAGACTTTGGCTTTCAGAACCGGCGCCGCCTCAAAAGGCTGGCGGCGATACACTAAACCACCCGTTCCGGTGCGAATTTCCAAAATGGCGTAGGGGGTTGTTGGCCGACCCCCGTTTGCCAGGGCCGCGTAAAGGCTGGTCAGCGCCAAAGGGGTCATCTCATGAGCGCCCAGGGCCAGGCTTGGATGGGGCGGAATATTTTCTTCATAGCCAAGGCGCGTAGCCATCTCAATCACCCGCCCGCGCCCGGCCCGCTCAGAGACCTGGACCGCCACGGTGTTTAGCGAGAAGGCAAAAGCGTCCCTGAGCGACACTTCGCCGCGAAAGGTATTGTCAAAATTATTCGGACTCCAGTCATCTATTGTCACCGGCCGGTCAACCATCCGGGTGTCGGGTTTCAGCCCTGCTTCGAGACCCGCCAGATAAACAATTAACTTGAAGGCTGATCCGGTTTGCCTTCTTGCCTGGGTGGCTCGGTTAAACTGGCTTTTTTGATAAGCAACCCCGCCAACCATGGCCTTGATGGCGCCATCGGGGCTTAAGATCACTATCGCCCCGTTGCTGACGCCCCGGCTTGCCCCCGGCCCCAGCAGGGTTTTAGCAAGCGCTTTGTCTGCCGCACCCTGGGCAAAGCGGTCAAGTGTTGTGTAAACAACAAACGGGCCAGCGGCGCCATCGCCAACCAAGCCGGGGATTTGATCTACAACCCAGTCGGTGAAATACCGGATATTTCCCCCGCCGGCATTTCCCGGGATATGAGCCGGGCGCTGGCGGGCGCCTTTGGCTTCACTCTCAGATATGAAATTGCCATCGGCCATGGCCATTAAAACCAAACTGGCGCGGGCAAAGGCGGTATCCCTATTCTTAAGCGGGGTGTAATTGGACGGTGCCTTGACCAACCCGGCTAATAATGCCGCCTCAGGCAGGCTTAAATTTTGCCCCGAATGATTAAAATAGCGCCGGGCGGCGGCATCAATGCCGTAAGCCCCGGATCCAAAATAAACCCGGTTCAGGTAAAGCGCGAGGATTTCCTCCTTGCTCAACTCATGCTCAAGCCGATAGGCCAAAAGCAATTCCTGGATTTTTCTTTTCAGGGTGCGGTCTGATGTCAAAAACAGGTTTTTGGCCAGCTGTTGGGTAATCGTGCTGGCCCCCTGGCGAGCTCGCATGGCCTTCAGGTTAACCCAGGCCGCGCGCAAGATACTTCTGAATTCGATGGCGCCATGATCAAAAAACCGTTGGTCTTCAATGGCGATGATCGCCGCTTTCATGGTGTCTGGAATTTCAGAATAGGCCAGGGTATCGGCAAAATAGGCGCCGTGGACCGCCAGCAATTCACCGCCAGCATCGCGCACCTCTATGCGCTTGTCCGCGCCTGGCGGCGGCAGGGTCTCTAAAGTTGGCAGGCCTTGAGTGAAGTAAAACATTGACAGCGATAACGCCACCAGGCCCCAAACGCTAAACACCGCGCTCCAGTAAAAAAATTTGCCAACCTTGGTTTTGGGCGGCCCTTTAACCTTGGCCGCCTTACCCGCGGGTTTGGCCCGGCGCGAGGAGAGCGAGGAACTGAGCCGGCTTAAAAGTCCCGGTTTGGTTTTTCTGGATGCACTTTTTCTCTTTTTTCGGGTGGCCATAATAGCCCGGTTTAAACGTCAAGATTGACGACATTAAGGGCATTTTCCTGAATAAATTCGCGGCGTTCCTCGACCACTTCACCCATCAGCTTGGAAAAAATCTCATCCGCGGTATCGGCCTGGGAAATTCTAACCTGCAGCAACGAGCGCGCTGTGGGGTCCAAAGTGGTTTCCCACAGTTGGCCGGGATTCATTTCACCAAGGCCTTTATAGCGCTGGATTGAAAGCCGGTGGCGGCCAAGTTTGAGAACCGACTGAAAAAGAGCCATCGGGGTGGCCCCGGACAAAGCATCATCACCTTTTTTCAGGACAGCACCCTTGCCGAAAGCCTCAGACAAGGTCTGGGCAATTTCCGACAGTTTCCTGGCCTCGCCGCTTTGGATCAGCCCAAGATCTATAGTATGGGTATCAGTGATACCGCGTACGGTCTGGGTAAAAAGAAAGGCATCCTTTTCGGCATTCCCGCTCCAGCCCCGTTCTTCTTCGTTGCTGCCCAGGCCGTTCAGGTCATCGGCAACGGCCTTGGCGATTTTTTTGGCATTTGCTGTCTTGCCCAGCGCCTTGGCTTCAAGTCCACCAGCCAGCGCCAGGGCCTCAACCAGGCCCCGGTGGTAACGACCCGGCAGCGAAGCCAAAAGCCGCGTTATGGTGCGAGCGCTTAGAACAATTTCTTTTAAATCCCGGGCTGCGTGGGCTACGCCCTTGGCATCCTCAAAGGTGGCGTCTTCAAGCGCACAATCGATCAGATGGGCGTCAAGCGCGGCATCGTCCTTCAAGTAAACTTCTGACTTGCCACGGGCCACCTTGTAAAGCGGCGGTTGCGCGATATAAAGATGGCCGCGTTCAATCAACTCACCCATTTGACGGTAAAAGAATGTCAGCAACAGCGTGCGGATATGGGCGCCATCAACATCGGCATCGGTCATAATAATAACTTTGTGGTAGCGCAGCTTTTCAAGGTCAAAATCATCGCGGCCAATGCTAGTGCCAAGCGCCTTGATCATGGTGCCAATCTCATTGGAAGCCAGCATGCGGTCAAATCGCGCCCTCTCCACATTCAGGATTTTACCCCGCAGCGGCAGGATCGCCTGGAATTTCCGGTCGCGTCCCTGTTTAGCCGACCCCCCCGCGCTATCACCCTCAACGATAAACAGCTCTGATTTGGCCGGATCCTTTTCCTGGCAATCGGCCAGCTTGCCGGGCAGATTTGAGATATCCAACGCGCCCTTGCGCCGGGTCAGGTCACGGGCTTTGCGCGCAGCATCACGGGCGATAGCGGCATCAACAATTTTCATCAGAATGGTTTTGGCCTCATTCGGGTGTTCCTCAAACCACTGGCCCAGTTTTTCGTTGACCACGCTTTCCACCACGGTCCGGACCTCGGACGACACCAACTTGTCTTTGGTCTGGCTTGAGAACTTGGGATCAGGCACCTTGACCGAAAGCACCGCAGTCAGGCCTTCCCGGGCATCATCACCCGAGATCGCGACTTTCAATTTTTTTGCCATCCCGCTTTTGTTGACATAGCCGTTAATAGTCCGGGTCAGGGCGGCGCGAAAACCGGCCAGATGGGCGCCGCCATCGCGCTGGGGAATATTATTGGTAAAGCACAAAACATTTTCATGATAACTGTCATTCCAATGCAACGACAATTCTAGCGTGGTGCCATCGCGCTCGCCGGTAATCGTGATCGGGTCACCAGCGACCGAGTTTTTATTGCGGTCCAGGTATTTGACAAAGGCGGTGATGCCGCCCTCGTAGTGCAGGACAATTTCTTTTTTTTCAACATGGCGGTGGTCGCGCAGGTGAAGGTTTACCTCCGAGTTCAGAAACGCCAGCTCACGCAAGCGGTGCTTCAGGGTTTCAAAATCATATTCGAGGATGGAAAAGGTTTTGGGCGATGGTAAAAAATGAACCTGGGTACCGGTTTTGCCTTTGGAATCGCCAGTGGCCTTCAGGGGTTTAACGGTGTCGCCATTTTTAAATTTAACAAAATGTTCCTTGCCATCGCGCCAGATTGTCAGTTCCAGCCATTTGGAAAGCGCGTTTACAACTGACACGCCAACGCCATGCAGGCCGCCGGAAATCTTGTAGGAATTCTGGTCAAACTTGCCTCCAGCATGCAGTTGGGTCATGATCACTTCAGCAGCTGAAATGCCTTCCTCTTCATGAATATCAACAGGAATGCCGCGGCCATTATCAAAAACGGTCACAGAACCATCGGGGTTCAGGGTAATTTCGATCCGATCGCAAAAACCAGCCAGCGCCTCATCAATGGAGTTATCGGTAACCTCATAAACCATTTGGTGCAGGCCTGATCCGTCCTCGGTATCACCAATATACATGCCGGGCCGCTTGCGAACTGCATCAAGACCCTTCAGGACCTTGATCGAATCGGCGCTGTAATCACTGTTTGCGGCTTCAGGTTTGGCTACGGTTTTTTTCTTGTTCTTTCTCATGTTTTTTTCCGTTTTGTTACGCGTTTTTCATCTCGGTAAGGGTGCCATCTTCGACATGAAAGAATGTCGCCCGACCCTTAAGGGGGGCAAAAAGCCCGGCATCGGTTCCGGTCATCCAGGTTTGAATTCCAAAATCTGAAATTTCATCGAACAGGGCCCTGCGGCGCTCTTCATCAAGGTGGGCCGCCAACTCATCCAGCAACAATAGGGGGGCCCGCCCGCGGGCGCTGATCTGTGAGCGCACCGCGCCAAAGATAAGGGCTATCAGCATCGCCTTTTGTTCGCCCGTAGAACACTGCCCGGCAGGCATTGATTTCAGCGGATGCCAGGCCACCAGATCGGTTTTGTGGGGGCCCTTGGTGGTGCGACCACTATAGCCATCAACCCGTCTGGCCTTTTTCAGCAAACCGGTAAATTTTTCTTCTGCTTCCAGCGCCGGAAGCGTGCTCACTAAATCTTCCATATCCCCCTCAAGGGCGATAACCGGGACCGGGAAAAGGCTTTTTTTCTTAAATTTCATGTTTGCCTTAAGTATTTGAAGCGCCTCTAACCGGGTTGCCGCCAGTGCCGTGGCGTACTCAGCCATGCGCCGCTCAATAGCGGCCAGCCAGGCTTCGTCGCCATGACCGCCACCATCCACCAAAAGCCGAAGGCGTTCCCGCATGGTTTTTTCGTAGGCCGAGATTTGGCTGGCGTGTTCGGGAAACAGGCCGGTGACAAGTTGATCGAAAAAGCGGCGCCGCTCTGAGGCCCCATTCTGGAAAAGACGGTCCATCCTGGGCGTAAGCCAGATGACAGAAAGGTAGGGGGCGAGGCTGGAAGCGCTGGAAAAACGTTCATCGTCAACCATCACATAGCGCCGGGCACGGCCTTTATTTGCTTCGCCTCCAGATCCTTTGCCATAGTCTATGGCGCAGCCTATCCGCTGGTTTTTGCCATCGCAAACCAGGGTTCCGGAAACCGCCCAGGGGCCGGGGCCGGCATTGTGCGTGATGTCAGCCAAACGGGCCCCGCGCAACCCGCGGCCAGGGCCAAGATAAGATATTGCTTCAAGAAGGTTGGTTTTGCCGGCACCATTTTCACCGCTCAACACCACCAAATTCCGGTTCGCTTCCGGAAGTGTCAACCGAAGAGAAGGATAATTTCTGAAAAGCGTCAGATCAAGCTGGGATACGGCAATACTTGTTTCAGTTTTGTGCCCGGGCTTGGTCATCGTTGCTGTGTGGACCATGGTGTGCCATTTCCGGCTAAATGAATATGCGTTTTCCCAGACGAGGTCAGACCCGCATTGGCATCAGAACATAAAGCGCATCTTTATCGCCGCTGTCCCTGATCAGGGTCGGCGAGGCAGAATCGGCCAATTCCATATTCACGGTGTCGCCCTCAATCTGATGCAGGATGTCCAGCAGGTAGCGGGCATTAAAGCCAATTTCCATTGGCTCGGCTTCATAACTGACGCTAACCTCTTCGGTTGCGGTGCCGCTTTCCGGGCTGTTGACCGAAAGAACTATGGCGTCTTTTTTCATGCTGAATTTTACCGAACGGGTGCGTTCGGTCGAAATTGTCGAAACCCTGTCCACAGCTTCGGCCAGTACGTGGCCATCAACCTCAAGCTTTTTCTCGTTGGTGGTCGGGATCACCCTTTTATAGTCGGGGAAGGTGCCATCGATCAGCTTTGAGGTAAAAATGGTTGAATCGAAGGTAAACTTGATCTTGGTATCGGACAGGCTGATATCAATATCACCATCAAATTCTTCAATAAGCTTTCTGAGCTCGCCGACAGTTTTCCTTGGAACAATTACGCCGGGCATACCCTTAGAGCCTTTCGGCGCAGCAATCTCTACCCGCGCCATGCGGTGACCATCAGTGGAAACCGCGCGCAGCAAATCCTTGCCGTCCGAAACCACATGCAGGTAAATCCCGTTCAGGTAATACCGGGTTTCTTCGGTCGATATGGCAAACTTGGTTTTATCAATAAGTTTTTTAAGGTCTGTTGAAGACAGGGTGAATTTATGCGGCATGTCACCTTCCGACATGACCGGAAAATCTTCCTTGGGCAGGCCAGCAAGGTGGAAGTCAGAGCGCCCGGCCTTGACCTGCAGGCGATTGTCGTCCCCAAGGTTCAATTCGATCTGGGCGCCCTCCGGCAACTTCCTGACAATATCAAACATGGTGTGGGCGGGAACTGTGATTGCGCCACTCTTTTTCACATCTGCTTCGGTTTTTTCAATGATCGACAGATCCAGGTCGGTTGCGGTCAGCGATACCACGCCGTCTTCGGCTTCGATCTGAACATTTGATAGAATAGGAATTGTATTCCGACGCTCAACAACACTTTGAACGTGTCCCAAAGTCTTCAAAAAATTGCCTCGTTCTATGGTCAGCTGCATTGGCTCAGCCCGTTCCCTTTTTTGTTAAATTTGAAAATCCAAAAACCCTTGATTTATGCGGTTTTTAGAGAAAATTATTTTGGTTTTCATCAAATTATCGTGGTTTTCATCCCCGTGAATGTGTGTTTCGAAACACCATATGCCATTTTTACGCCTGAGAATAGCAAAATGTGGTGTTTTTCCAAGGTTTTTTGCCGGATTTTTCATGGAAAAAATCCGATATTTCCTGCCCCAAAAAATGGCCCTGTACAGAACCAGACTAATCCCCTGGACTTACCCCTCAAGAAGCTGCGAAAGCCGGTTGATATCATCTTCCAGGGTGCTATCGGTACGTCTCAAGTCATCGATCTTTCGAACCGCATGGATCACCGTGGTATGGTCGCGGCCACCGAACTTTCTGCCGATCTCCGGCAGTGAGCGACTGGTCATTCGCTTTGCCAGATACATCGCCACCTGGCGCGGCCGGGCAATATCACGGGCACGCCGGGCGGAAAGAATTTCAGACAGCCGCAAATTATAATAATCCGAAACCTGGCGCTGGATTTCATCGATGGTTACCTTGCGGTCGTTGGCTCTGAGCAAGTCCTGCAAAACGCTTCGGGTCATATCGATACTGATCGCCTGACCGGTCAATTCAGCGTAAGCCACCACCCGGTTAAGCGCGCCTTCAAGTTCACGCACGTTGGAGGTAATTTTGGCCGCCAGGAATTCCAGGACATCTTTGGCGATGTCGGTGTTGGCAAAATTGAGCGCCTTGGATTGCAGGATGCCGAGGCGCAGCTCATAATCAGTCGGGTGGACATCAGCTACCAGACCCCAGCCCAGCCGCGAACGGATGCGCTCTTCAATCCCCGCCAGATCTGTCGGCGAGCGATCGGCAGAAATGACGACCTGGCGACGGTTGTCAACCAGGGCATTAAAGGTGTGGAAAAATTCTTCCTGGGTCGACTCTTTGTTGGCGATGAACTGGACATCGTCGATCATCAACAACTCGACGGTGCGAAACTGGCGTTTAAATTCCACCGTTGTTTTGCCGCGGATGGCTGAAATAAACTGGTACATGAATTTTTCCGCAGACATGTACATAATTTTTCGTTTGGGGTCGGTCTGCACCACTTCGGTGGCGATAGCGTGCATCAAATGGGTTTTGCCAAGGCCAACGCCACCATGCAAAAATAATGGGTTGAAGGGCACCTCTTTACTTTCAGCCACACGTTTTGCCGCGGCATAGGCAAACTCATTGGATTTGCCGACAACAAACGAATCAAAAGTATACCGCGGGTCAATAACACTGCCGAAGCTGTCGGTTAAAACCTCCCCGCCTCTGGCGGTAGCCGGGCTTTGGGTTTGTTGGCCTGCGGATGATTTTTCAACCGTGATGTCGACACTAAAAACCTTGCCGCCCTCGCGGCTCCACAAATCCCTGATCCGGTCGGCATAGTGACGCCGCACCCAGTCACGAACAAAAGGGGTGCGCGCGGAAAATAAAACGGTGCCATCTTCAATGCTTTTGAAGTTCAGTTTTTGAATCCAGGCATTAAAGGCATGGTCGCCGATTTCGGCCTTTAAGATGGCTTGAATTCTGGTCCAGAGACCGGTTTCGTTATTTTCCATTTTCCTCTTTACGCTCCCCTCAAACGAAATTTTTTCACCCCAAGGACTTTTCCAAAACTGGCAAACATACCCTTTTCCGATCCTGATTCCTGAATAAAATCAAAGGCCTCGGTATCGAACTTTAACCTTGCACCCCAGCAGCCAGAGTTTCTGGGCGGTGGCATCACGGTGGTATCTGATTTTAATACCCTTGGGAAAATATCCCCTGATCAGCCCCCGAAAACCATAAAATTTCCAGAAAACCCGCTATTTTTTGTTGCTTTATGAGGTTGGGCCAATGTCGACCGTTCAATTGCAACACCCTAACTGTGGATAAGATACTAAGACAATTAGTGTGTGACAATAGCCCAAGATTACAAAATAAATTTTTGAATCTGTACCTAGGGGCTTTAATGGCGCGACCCACCAAATCTTGGTCAAGCCCAAGAATAAAAAAAAATTCCGGGCCTAAACTTTTAGGGCCAGGGGTGCAAAAACCACTTATGCACGCAGAAAGGGCCTCACCAGTGAAACCTGTGCGTGCGAATCGATTAAAAAAGAAGCGAAAGATCAGGAGGCGATGGAATTGATTCGGGTTTCAAGCCGGGAAATTTTTCTGGACGCGGTGTTTTTATGATAAACGCCTTTGGTGGCGCCCTTGGAAATTTCCGACTTGGCGATCTTGAAAGCCTCAGCCGCACCAGATTTGTCTCCGGCGGCAACAGCAGCATCAACCTTTTTCACATGGGTGCGAATCCGTGAAAGACGGTTTTTATTAATCGCGGTGCGCCGGTCGTTGCGGCGGATTCGTTTTTTTGCCTGTAGCGTATTGGCCATTTTTACCAAACCTTTATCTCGTTTTATCTTACCCCGCTGATGCGGACTGGGGCTGTATAACGGCCCCGGCGGTGCTGGTCAACACCTTAAGCAAGGGTCCTGAATATATTTTCTACTTGTTTTTAAAGCTGGGAGAGCGCTTATCGGTAAACGCCGTCATGCCTTCTTTTTGATCTTCGGTAGCAAACAGCGCATGGAACACCCGGCGTTCATAACGCACCCCTTCACTTAGGCTCATTTCATAGGCGCGGTTGACCGCTTCCTTGGCCACCATCAACGAGGGCAGCGATAATTCGGCAATGCCTTTGGCCACTTTCAGGACCTCATCCTGAAATCCATCCAAAGGAAAGATGCGACTGACAAGCCCCGAACGTTCAGCCTCGATGGCGTCCATCATGCGCCCGGTCAAAATCATATCCATGGCCTTGGATTTACCGATAAAACGGGTCAGGCGCTGGGTGCCACCGGCTCCCGGAATGACACCAAGTTTAATCTCGGGCTGGCCAAACTTGGCATTTTCAGCACACAGGATGAAATCACACATCATCGCCAGCTCACAGCCCCCGCCCAGGGCATAGCCAGCAACCGCGGCGATGATCGGTTTCCTGACGCGGGTGGCTTCTTCCCAGTTGGCGGTGATGAAGTCTTCAAAAAAGACATCCATATACCCCTTAAACACCATTTCTTTTATATCCGCCCCGGCGGCAAAAGCCTTGTCGCTGCCGGTAAGAATAATCACAGTGATTTTTTTATCCTTCTCCAGGGCCCTAAGGGCAGCCGTCAATTCATCCATCATTTGACCGTTTAGGGCATTCAGGGCATCGGGCCGGTTGAGGGTGACGATGCCAACACCGTCTTTCTTTTCCAAAAGGATAGTTTTATACGCCATGATCTGTCTTTCAAATTTTTACAAGTGTTGTTTTTCTAGTCTCTGTTTGCGCTCAAGAAAAGAGTTTTTTGTTTTATTTATGAAGTCGGTTTCAAGTCAAACATTAATTCCAGCGGTTCAACCTGCATTACTGAAACGTTTAAATATTCCTGATCACGGTTGAAAGTTAAACCGGGCGAAGCCTGGTCCTGGAGCAACTCCCAGCCAAGCTGGTAAAGTGCTTCCTGGTAAAATCCCAGCGCCGCTTGGGAAGAAACATCCCCCTTCAACACCACATGAATTATGCGCCCCTCAGGTTTATCAAAAATGATTCTTTGGTCCAAATCTTCAACAAGGCCTGCCATCACCGGGATCCCGACCAGGTTTTCCAGGTTCGGCGGCTCTTCCGCGCCCGCCACGGTGGCCAACAGGCCAACCGCCGCCATCAAAACTGCAATTAACGGAAAACGTGCCATGGAATTACCCTATCAGGTGGCGACAGCCATGAAAAGCGCCGATGGTGCTGCTCAGGTCTGGCAGCGCGGGCAATAAAAGGTCGATCGCGCGTTTTGTACAATACGCCGGACCGCGCCCCCACAGCCCCTGCTTCGGCACCCCCTTCCCGCCCGGTCGTAAACATCAAAGTGATGCTGAAAATAGCCCAATTCGCCATTAACCCGGACATAATCCTTTAATGAAGAACCGCCGGATTTCAGCGCCTCCCGCAAAACCGCCCGAACCATGGCCACCAACGTTTCAATGCGGGCCAGGGAGACCGACCCGGCTTTGCGGGTTGGGTGGATATGGGCCCGGTAGAGCGCTTCCGAGACATATATATTGCCAAGGCCGGCGATAATCCTTTGATCCAGCAGAGCGGCCTTGATGGTGCAGGTTTTGCCAGCAAGAGCGGCCTTCAGAGCAGGGCCATTAAAGGCATTGGACAGCGGCTCAACGCCAAGGTTTTTTATAAGCGGGTGCAAAGGGAGGTTATCGGTTTTCGAAAATGCCACCAGGCCAAAACGCCGCGGGTCGTGATAAACCAGGCGCATACCCCCCGCCGTTTCCCAGAAAAAGTGATCGTGTTTCGCCGGCTTGAACGGCGTATTGGCCTCAAACCTCGAGATCAATATCTGGCCACTCATCCCCAGGTGCAAAATTACCGACAGGCCGCCTGCCATATCGATAAGAATATATTTGGCGCGGCGGTGAAGCTGGATAATTCGTCTGCCGGTCAGTTTTTTGGCAAAATCTTCCGGGATCGGCAGCCGCAATTTCCGGCTAAAGGCTCCGGCCTTGGTAATCACCTGGCCTTCAAGATGGGGGATAAGGCCAAGGCGGACGGTTTCAACTTCAGGCAGCTCTGGCATCGGCTTTCCCTAAATGTGCTCTGGCGTAACCGGGCACGCTGGGTTAAGGTTCCGCCAATATTTAGCAGGTAATTTTGAATGGCTGGCAAAAAAAATACTGAGACCGCAAAAAGCGGGGCTACGGCACCGGTGAACCAGGACCATTTCGGGTTTAAGAATGTGCCTGAAGGGGCCCGGCAGGATATGGTCAATGACGTTTTTGACAAGGTTGCAAGCAAATATGACCTGATGAATGATGCCATGTCAGGGGGCTTGCACCGGGTCTGGAAACGCCACCTGATCAACCGCCTGAGGCCCCGGGCGGGAATGAAGCTGCTCGACGTTGCTGGCGGCACCGGCGATATTGCATTCCGTTTCCTGGATGCTCTGGGCAAACCTGAAGAGGGGGGCCCGCCATCGGTCACGGTGTGTGATATCAACCCCAATATGCTTGAGGTTGGCCGCGACCGCGCCATGGATCTTGGCTATTGGAAGAATATTGAATGGGTTGAGGGCAACGCTGAAAACCTGCCCTTTGAGGATGAGAGTTTTGACGCCACCACCATTGCCTTTGGCATTCGCAATGTCACCCGCCTTGAGGCTGCGATCAAGGAAGCCCATCGCATTTTAAAACCGGGTGGGCGGTACCTGGTTCTGGAATTTTCCTCAACAACGCTCCCCTTGATTAAAAACCTCTATGATTGGTATTCGTTCAACGTCATCCCGACATTAGGCCGGGCAATCACCGGGGATGAAGAGTCTTACCGTTATCTGGTGGAAAGCATTCGCAAGTTTCCAAGGCCGGAAGACTTTGCCGGAATGATGGAAAACGCAGGGTTCATCCGGGTTTCCCGTGATCAATTAGCCGGGGGAGTCGTCACCCTTTACAGCGGCTGGAAGGTTTAAGGGCATGGCCAGAGGGTTTAAAAACGCCGCACGTTTCTTCCAGGTTGGCTGGACCTTGGGCCGCTATGACGCGCTATTTTTTCTAAGAGGGGCGCCCAAAAAATACACCCGGCTTCATTTTTGGATCGGGATTTTATCGACTCTGGCGCCAACCAAATCTTCAATAAAATCCCTTGAACCCGGCGCCAGGCTGGCCAAGGCGCTTAATATTCTCGGCCCCGCCTACATCAAGCTGGGCCAAACCTTCGCCACCCGCTCAGACCTGGTTGGCGATGAAACCGCAGCGCATTTGCGGTTGTTGCAGGACAGTTTGCCGAGTGTACCAACCGATGAGATTATCGCCGCCATCGAGGCCGACCAGGAAAAATCGATCGATGAACTTTTTTCACATTTTGATCCCGAGCCCAAGGCCGCGGCTTCGATTGCCCAGGTTCACTTCGCAGTAACCAAAGAGGGGGAAGAGGTTGCCGTCAAGGTGCTTCGCCCGGGCATTGAAGAGGCTATGGCGCGGGATATCGAAAGCTTTGAATGGCTGGCCGGCATTTTTGAAAAATACATGGCGCGGGCACGGCGCCTAAAACTGAAAGAGGTGGTAGCGACCCTGAAAGAAACCGTCACGGTTGAGCTTGACCTGCGCATGGAGGCGGCAGCGGCAACCGAGTTGGCGGAGAACATGAAGACCGAGAAGGGTTATCGCATCCCCCGGATCGATTGGGCCCGGACCAGCCGCCGGGTGCTGACAATGGAGCGCGTTAAAGGAACGCCAATCCATGAATATAAAAACAAAAAGAAAGCCAAGAAAATTTCCGAGACCATCGTTCGGGTATTTTTAACCCAAGCGATCAGGGACGGATTTTTCCATGCTGATTTGCACCAGGGAAATTTCTTTATCGAGACCGACGGCACCCTGGTGGCGGTTGATTTTGGCATCATGGGCAGGCTGGACAAACCCAGCCGCAAGTACCTGGCTGAAATATTATGGGGTTTTCACTCCCGCAATTATCAGCTTATTGCCGATGTTCATTTCCAGGCCGGGTATGTTCCCAAGGATCAATCCCGGGAACTTTTTGCCCAAGCCATGCGGGCGCTGGCGGAACCGATTATGGACCGGCCCTTGAAAGAAGTTTCGCCGGGGGATTTTTTATTGCAAATGTTCAGGACCGCTGAGAAATTTTCCATGGAGACCCAGCCCCAGCTGCTGACCCTGCAACGCTCGATGGTCATGGTCGAAGGTTTGGCATTAACCCTGGATAAAGACGTCAATATGTGGGCGATTTCAAAACCGGTGCTGGAAAACTGGGCCGGGGGGCTTTTTGGGCCGGGGGCCAAGTTTGCCGAGGCGATTGAAATTTTGAAGTCATTTTTAAAGCTTTTACCGGACTTTACCGGGCTATTGCGGGCCATTTTAACCGAATTCGAAAAAAGAATGGCGCCAAAAAAAGCGGCCTGACCACCCCCTTTAATTTGCTTAAGGGTGCGCTTATCTGTAAAAGGCTGAGTCTGAAAAACTGGCAACCATTATGGCTGATATTAAAAATAAAAAGATCCTGATGATCATCGGCGGCGGTATCGCCGCTTATAAGGCACTCGAGCTTATCCGGCGCCTGAAGGAAAAAGGTGCCCATGTCCGGGCCATCCTGACCGATGGCGGCGCCCAGTTTATTACTCCGCTGTCGGTAGCCAGCCTGACCGGTGAGAAAGTTTATACCGATCTGTTTTCGCTGAAGGATGAAACCGAGATGGGCCATATCAGGCTTTCCCGCGAGGCTGATCTGTTGCTTGTGGTTCCTGCAACCGCCAATCTTTTGGCGAAGATGGCCAATGGCATCGCTGATGACCTGGCTTCGACTACCTTGCTCGCCACCAACAAACCGGTGATAGCCGCACCAACTATGAATATGGAAATGTGGGCCAAACCATCGACAATGCGCAATATTGCCCAGCTTAAGGCCGATGGCATTGAGATTATTTCACCCGAAGATGGCGAGCTGGCCTGCGGCGAAGTGGGGGCCGGGCGGTTGGCCACGGTTGAGGTGATCCGGGATACGGTTATCCAGTTTTTCAAAGGACACAAAGGCCCCTTGGATGGCAGAAAAGTTCTGGTTACCGCCGGGCCGACCCACGAACCGATTGATCCGGTGCGCTATATCGCCAATCGCTCATCCGGCAAACAGGGGTATGCCATCGCCGGCGCCTTTTCCCGTTTCGGAGCGGATACCCTGCTGGTCTCCGGCCCCACCCACCTAGAGACACCTGCGGATGTTACGCGCATCGATGTCGAAACCGCAACGGAAATGTGGCGCGCGGTTCAGAACAACCTTCCCTATGACGTGGCC
>SMXR01000044.1 GCA_004356215.1 Alphaproteobacteria bacterium
CAAAAACCCGGATCTGGAAGTCCGCGACCGGGCGCTGGTAAAGCATCTAACAACAACCCTGTTCCGGCACCTGGGGGCAATCGACAGTGCCATGGGCAAGTGGCTTAAAAAACCTCTCCCCGCCAGAGCCGTCTGGGTGCGTCACTGGATGCGTATTGGCGCCGCCCAAATCCTTTTCCTGAATGTTCCCGACCATGCTGCCGTTAACACCACGGTTGCCGAGATTTCCGGGGCAAAACGATCTGGCGCCAGTGTATTTAAAAACCTGGCTAATGCAATCTTGAGGAATTTTGTCAGAAACCAAAAAGATATTCTCAACGACTTAGAGAAAAATCCCGAAAAAAACCTCCCTCCCTGGCTTCGCATCCATTGGGAAAAAAGTTTAGGGCTGGAGAAATTGAAAAAAATTGCCGCCGTGCAGGTCATCCAACCCCCGCTGGATGTGGTTTTGAAAAACCCTAAGGATGCTGGAGCACTTTTGCATCCGCTGGATGCCAAGGAAGTCTTTAAAGGGGTCTTGCGTTTGCGGCCCAGGGGTTTGATCGAAAACTTACCCGGCTTTAAGGAAGGCAAGTGGTGGGCACAGGATTTGGCGGCCAGTCTTCCAGCGCGGCTTTTTGGCGATGTTAAGGGAAAAGCCGTTCTTGACCTGTGCGCTGCGCCGGGCGGTAAAACGCTTTATCTTGCCAGCCGCGGCGCCTACGTCATTGCGGTGGATAAATCGCGCCCCCGGCTTGAGCGCCTTAAAGAAAACCTGGCGCGAACCGGGCTTGAGGCTACAATTGTATGTTCGGATGTTTTTAATTTCACCGCGGAGAAGGGGTTTGACCACATTTTGCTGGATGCGCCCTGTTCGGCCACCGGCACCCTGCGCCGCCACCCGGATGTCGCTTTTCAACGCAACCTGAAAACCATCGCGCGGCTTGCTTCACTGCAAACAAAGATGCTCGATCATTCTTTTTCACTTCTGAAAACTGGCGGAATTTTGGTCTATTGTGTGTGTTCGCTTGAAGCCACCGAGGGCGAAGACATTATTGAGACCTTTTTGAAGGCCAACAAGTCCGCCAAACGCCAACCGATAACCCCAGGCGAACTGGAAGACCACAAAGAGTGGGTCACACCTGACGGTGATTTGAGAACGCTGCCCAGCGATATGTCCGATGACGGTGGAATGGATGGATTTTTTGCGGCTCGTTTGGTCAAAACCTGAGGTCTTCATTTTCTTTATCGTTTCACTTGCCGCCTCTAGGTCAAACTGGTAAGAGGCGGCTATGTCAAAAAATATCCGCATCGCGCCGTCGATTTTGTCTGCCGATTTTGCCCGGTTAGGCGAGGAAATCCGCGCTGTTGACGAGGCCGGAGCCGATTATATTCACATTGATGTCATGGATGGTCATTTTGTCCCCAACATCACAATTGGCCCTTTGGTTGTGAAGGCCTTGCGTGGTTTTTCCGAAAAACCGTTTGATACCCACCTGATGATTTCCCCGGCCGACCCGTATCTTAAGAATTTCGCCGATGCTGGTGCTGATATTATCAGTATTCATCCCGAAGCCGGGCCCGATTTCATCGGCAGCCTTAAGACCATCAAGGATTTAGGCAAAAAGGCCGGCATTGTGATTAATCCGGGTACCCCGGTCGCGGTTCTGGATGAGGTGATGGATATCGTTGACCTGATTTTGGTCATGACCGTCAACCCCGGGTTTGGCGGCCAAAGCTTTATTGAAAGCCAATTGGAAAAAATAACCGCCGCGCGCGCGCTGATAAATGCCAGCGGCCGCGATATTGACCTTGAGGTCGATGGCGGTATTACCCCGGAGACGGCCAAATTGGCTATAGCCGCCGGGGCTGACGTTTTGGTGGCAGGCACCGCGACATTTACTGGCGGGCCTTTGAGGTATGCGGAAAATATTTCCGCCTTAAGAGGATAACTTGAACAGTTTGGCATGATTATGAGCGATCGTATTTCCATTCGCCGCGCACTGGTTTCCGTTTCTGATAAGACGGGCTTGGTTGACCTGGGGAAAAAACTGGACGCCCTGGGCGTGGAAATTCTTTCCACCGGCGGCACAGCTAAAGCACTTCGTGAAGCCAATATCCCAGTAAAAGATGTTTCAGTTCACACCGGGTTTCCTGAAATTCTAGATGGGAGGGTAAAAACACTCCACCCCAAGATCCACGGCGGTCTTTTGGCGGTGCGGGATAATCCCGATCATAAAAAAGCGATGGATGAACACGGTATTGTTGGTATCGACCTGGTGGTGGTCAATCTTTACCCGTTTGAAGAAACCGTCAAAAAAGGCGCCGGATTTGATGAGACCATTGAAAACATCGATATTGGCGGCCCGGCGATGATCCGTTCTGCCGCCAAGAACCACCGGTTTGTCACGGTGATCGTTGATGCGGGTGATTATGATAGTCTTTTTGCCGAGCTGGATGACAACAAAGGTGCCACTTCGGGCCCCTTCAGGAAAGCGATGGCGGTCAAGGCGTTTGCCCGTACCGGGGCTTATGATGCCGCAATTTCCGGCTGGTTCGGAAAGGAAACCGATACCCTATTCCCGCCTTATCTAACCACCGCGGGCCGCCTTGGCGGGGCACTCCGTTACGGCGAGAACCCCCACCAGAAAGCGGCTTTTTATATTTCAGACCTGGACCCGCGCCCGGGAATTATCGGGGCCAACCTTTTGCAGGGCAAGGCGCTCAGTTATAACAACCTTAATGATGGCGATGCAGCTTACGAACTGATTTCTGAATTCAACGAAGGCACACCTGCAGTGGCGATTGTCAAACACGCCAACCCGTGTGGGGTCGCCATCGGCGCTACGTTTGCTGAAGCGTACGAAAAAGCCCTGGCGTGTGATCCGGTCAGCGCCTTTGGTGGCATCATCGCCTTAAATGGTGCCCTGGATAAAGACACCGCAGAAAAAATTGTGGAGATTTTTACCGAGGTTGTCATTGCCCCGGAAATAAGCGCTGAAGCCCGGGAAGTTTTCAAAAAGAAAAAGAACCTGCGTTTATTGGAGGTTGGCGGATTAGCTGACCCCGCGGCCTCTGGTTTAACCCTGAAAAGCCTTGCCGGCGGTTATCTGGTTCAAAGCCGCGACATTGGGCGCATTACCAAAGAAGATACGAAGGTTGTCACCAAACGGGCACCCAACGATCAGGAACTTTTGGACCTGCTGTTTGCTTTTCGGGTATGCAAGCACGTCAAATCCAACACCATCGTTTACGCCAAGGACGGCGCCACCGTTGGCATCGGCGCCGGGCAAATGAGCCGCGTTGACAGCGCCCGTATTGCCGCCACTAAATCACTCGATGCCGCCAACGCCGCCGGTCAAAAAGATGCTGGCACCAAAGGCTCGGTTGCCGCATCGGATGCTTTTTTCCCATTTGCAGACGGCCTTGAAGCGCTGGTCGGGGCTGGTGCCAGCGCGGTGATCCAGCCTGGGGGGTCAATGCGCGACAATGAAGTCATCGAAGCCGCAGATAAGGCCGGGATTGCCATGGTGTTCACCGGCATGCGTCATTTCCGTCATTAGAGATTTTTAATTACGTGGCAAAATGCTCCTCAGGTGCCGTGCGGCGAAGCTGAGCTTGGCAATGTTCAATGCCCCGGAAGATTTCAGGTCATTCAGAAGTCCCGACGAACGTTTCAAGACTATCTTATGGGTAAGGACCCACTCGGAAACTGCGTCACAGCCCTTGAGGTTTTTTTCGGCCTCCAGGATAGAGCGGGTTAATTCGCGCTGTTGGTCGGCCAAGTCGTCAATGATCGAATGCGTCGCCAGGTATTCCCAATGGTCTTCTTCTACCAGGGCTCCGGTGGTTTGGCGCAGCCAGTTAAAGCCTAAAACCCGGCCCACCTCGAAATAGGCCAACCCGACGTCGGCAACCTCTCTTTTCAAGGCAATGGCCACATTTACGATATCACACACCTGCGGCATGACGGCAAAGGTGGTGACTTTTTTAGCCATAGCCGGCGGCGCCCCGCGCTCCATCAAATCCTGCATTCGATCACGAAATTGCTTTTGCTCCAACCCACTCCATACCCGATCGGGGTGTTTCATGATTTCTGAAATTTTATCGTGGTAAAGGGCAATGCTGCGGTTAATTTTTAATGGCCGCTTCAGGTGTTTGAGGAACCAGATGGCCTGGCGTTTCAGGAAATTTTGAACATTTGCCCGCATTTCGGTTTGGACCGCCGCCGGGATTGAATAGTCTATGGCATCAATCCCTGCCCACATTTTCTTCAGGTTGAAGGCATCCCGGGCAACCAGAAAAGCAGACACAATCTGGGTCACGGACAGACCCGTTTCCTCTTCTATTTCGGTAACGAACGTAAGGCCGCCGCGATTGATAACCTCATTGGCCAAAGTCGTTGCAATAATCTCGCGGCGCAGGTGGTGGTCTCCCAATTCCGCGGCAAAACGTTTACGCAAACGTTTTGGGAATCCCCATGCCAATTCGCTAAGAAGAATTTTATTATCAAGGATTTTGCTCTCAAGCAGCCGGTCCTTAAGCCGGAGCTTGGCAAAGGCAACCAAAACCGCAAGATCGGGACGTGACAGTCCCCGGCCCTTAAGTGCCAACTTGGAAAATTGTTGATCTGAGGGAAGTTTTTCCAACGCCCGATCGATACGCTTTTCTTTTTCCAGCTTTCGGATCAGGCCCCTATGCTGTTCCCTCTTTTGCGCAGCCTGAAGCTCAGCAATCGAAATCGCCCGGGTTTGCAGGTAATTATCCTGAAGGACAATACTTGCCACCTCATCAGTCATGCTTGCCAACAGGGCATTGCGGCGTTTGGGATTCAATTTTCCTTTTTCAATCGCCCGCGCCAGCAGGATTTTGATATTGACCTCCTTGTCGGAACAATCAACGCCGGCCGAATTGTCGATAAAGTCGGTATTCACCCGGCCGCCCTTGCGGGCAAATTCTATGCGCCCGTTCTGGGTGCAGGCCAGGTTGCCGCCCTCGCCAATTACGCGGACGCGTAAATCTTCACCATTGACCCGCACCCCATCGTTGGCGCGGTCGCCAACTTCGCCATGGGTTTCCTTGGCGGCTTTTACATAAGTGCCGATGCCGCCGAACCACAACAGATCGGCCTCAGCGCGTAAAATATGATAGATCACTTCATCGGGGGTCAGTTCCTTGGCGTCAACGCCCAGGAATTTGCGGAAAATCTTGTTCAGCTTCACCACCTTGCTGTCCCGCGGAAATACACCGCCGCCTTTGGAGATTAATTTGGGGTTATAATCGGTCCAGTTTGAGCGTGGCTTATCAAACAACCGCTGGCGCTCTACAAAACTTTTGGCCGGATCCGGATCGGGGTCAAAAAAGATATGCCGGTGGTCAAAAGCAGCGATAAGCTTCAGGTTTTTGGAAAGCAGCATGCCGTTTCCAAATACATCGCCCGACATATCACCGACGCCGATCACCGTGACCGGTTCTTTGCAGATATTGATACCCAGTTCCTGCAAATGACTGGCAATAGAAACCCCGGCGCCCCGGGCGGTAATTCCCATTTTTTTATGGTCGTAGCCATTGGAGCCCCCGGAAGCAAAGGCATCATCAAGCCAAAACCCGAGCGATTTTGCAATCTCGTTTGCGTCATCGGAAAAAGCGGCGGTGCCCTTGTCGGCGGCCACCACCAAGTACGGATCGTCATCGTCCCAGCGAAAAACCCCCTTGGGCGGGATAACCTTTTTGCCCTTCAGGTTATCGGTAACTGAAAGCAGCGAACGGACGAAAATCCTGTAGCACGAAAGCCCTTCCCGAAGGATTTCATCCCGGGTTCCCTGGGCTGGCATGAGTTTCGGGTAAAACCCGCCTTTGGCGCCAACAGGAACAATCACAGCGTTTTTTACTTGCTGCGCTTTCATTAACCCCAGGACTTCGGTTCTGAAATCCTCACGCCGGTCGGACCAGCGCAAGCCGCCACGGGCCACCGGGCCACCCCGCAAGTGAACCCCTTCAACCCGCGGGGAATAAACAAAAATTTCCATAAATGGCTTAGGCTTAGGAGCGTCTTCAAGCTGTGATGAACGTATTTTAAAAGCCAGGGCAGGTACCGGGACCTCTGCCTCTTTCGAAGTTTTGGGCAGTGTGCAGGCCAGTGATTCATCGGTGAAGAAATTGGTCCGGACGGTGGCCAGGATTGCGTTCAGGTAGGCCCTGATAATCCGGTCCTGGTCGAGGCTTTTGATGCGGTTGAGATTGGTATTGATTTCGCGGACGATGGCGTTGGCCTTTTTCAAACGCTCTTCTTTCTTGCCCTGGCCCGGTTGAAACATGACATAAAATAATTTGACCAGCCGCCGGGCCAATCGCGGGGTCTCAAAAAGAGTGGTTTCAAACAGGTTTTGTGAAAACGGCACTCCCAGCTGTCTCAGGAATTTCGCATAAGCGCGCAAGATCACGATGTCATGACCGGCCAGCCCGGCATGAATGGCAAGGGCGTTAAAACTGTCGTTTTCAACCTCGCCTTTCCAGACCCATTCCAATAGCGGCTCAATTAAAACTTCGGTCTTGGCAATATTGACATGGCCATGATTCGGGGTTTCCATATAAAAGGCGTGAATCCAGCCGCGGTCCCTGGTCATCAACTCATAGGAATTTTCCCCGATCACCTTGACCCCAAGGTTTTCAAGCATCGGCAAACATTCGGAAAGCGCGATCAACCGGGAAGGGTGATAAATATTCAGGCGTACAACGTATTCGGGGTCACCCTCCTCGCGGAAGGCTTCGAAACTAACATCCTGATTGAGATCAAACCCCTGGAAATGCTGGATATCGGTTATGGCCTGGCGCGGGCTAAAAGCCTCTTTATACGCTTCGGAAAATATCAGGCGATACTTGTCATAAAGCTCCAGCCCTTTCGCTTCATCGAAAGCCTTAACCAGCTCTTCACGCAACCCCTCGGTCCAGGGCTTGGCCGATAGTTCCAAAAGGGCGTTAAGTTCAGCGTGATCAACCTTTGGCACCTGGCCGGGTTTTGTGCGGATAATAAAATGCCAGCGCGCCAGAACGTCTTCGCTCAACAAGGCATAATAAACCGAAACTTCGCCATGATACGCATCGCATATAATTTTTTCGATTTTCTGGCGCAGGGCTGAATGATAATTTTCCCGGGGGACATAAACGATCGCTGAAACATAGCGCTCATAAGGATCTTCGCGAATGAAAGCCCGCGGGCGTGGGCGATCAAGCAAGTGAAGAATGCCAAGCGTGGTTTTCAAAAGGTGGCGTTCCTTTACCAGGAACAGCTCATCGCGGGGGAACGTTTCCAAAATATGGGTGATGGCCTTGCCAGCATGGCTGGTCGAACTGTGCGGTGCCCGTTTTTGGATGTTGGCGACCTTTTTACGCAAAACCGGAATTCTTCGCGGGCTTTCCAGATACGACTTTGAGGTAAACAAGCCAACAAATTGGCGCTCACCTGACGGCTTTCCCGATTTGTCAAATTTTTTGACGCTGATATAATCCATATGGACCGGCCGGTGAACGGTTGTCCGGGTGTTGGCCTTGGTGATCAGGAGTGGCCGGTCGGTTTTGAGAAAATCGCTTATTTCGTTGGATTCCGAGGTCTGCCCGCGGGTTCCACGCATGACGTGGCGGTTGGGGTCGGTCAAAATCCCGAGGCCGGATTTTTTATTCTGCCTGAGGGTTCTTTTTTTGCCGGTACCCTGGAAGTCGTATTCGCGGTAGCCGAGAAAGGTAAAATTGTCATCCACCAGCCAGTCTATGAATGCCTTGGCTTCCTGAAACAGGGCCTTGTTTTTACCATGGGAATATTTTTCCAACTCCTCCAGGGCCTCATCAGCCTTGCCTAAAATTGGTTTCCAGCCATCAACCGCATGTTTGATATCGTCAAGAATTTTAAAAAGATGGTCTTCAAGTTTTTTCAATTCCTTGGCGTCAGTCTGGGCGTCGACCTCTACATAAATATAGGATTCGCGTATTCCGTTCGAGTTTGAAGTTTTTCTGGAGGAGTTTTCTTCGCTGGTTTTAATTCGTTGTCCGGAATCATTTCTTTTCACGTGCAAAACCGGGTGGTGCATAACGTGGATGCGCAGACCAAAAGTATTGGAAAGGCCGCCGGTTATGGAATCAACCAAAAACGGCATATCATCATTAATAATCTGGATAACCGTGTGTGAGGTTTTCCAGCCATCCTTGCGGGGGTCGGGATTGAACACTCTGACCACCGCCGTATCGGGCGGGCGTTTGTCTGCCAGACGCCAGGTAGAACTGGCGATGGCAAACAACCGTTTGGGGTCTGATTCCTTAAGATCGTCAAGCGAAGAGGGCGCAAAAAAAGCAGAAATGAACCGATTTAGGTCTGCCCGACGGGCCGCAGTTAGTCCTCTGATCGCCTTGGCGGAGGCATGCTTCTTGATGAAATCAAGAACGCTTTCTTTGGCCTTTATTTGATTCATTTCCTAAAACCCAGGCTCCCAAATCCGGTGGGTTCCTATTTTGCTTTCCCTGACATACTTAAGCTCAAACCGCAAGGAAATCTCTTAAAGTTTGGTGTTTTTATGTTGCCCGAGAAGCCCCTTGAGGTATCATCTTCGTTGAATTTAAATTAGCCCGGAAATATAAATCAAGTTTGGGATGAAACGACCTATGACCATGGACAGTCAAACCAAGACCTGGACCTCTTTGCCGGCGATGTTTTTCGACCAGGCCAGGCGTCATGGTGAAGAGCCCTTCTTGTCAGCCAAAAGGGATGGCAACTGGCACCATTTAAGTTGGAA
>SMXR01000045.1 GCA_004356215.1 Alphaproteobacteria bacterium
CAATGGTATCTCAACGTCGCTGCCCGAAGACGTGCAGAGAGAAATGGTTCACTCAATCCCAGGCCTTGAGCGCGCCGAGATACTGCGCCCGGGCTATGCTATCGAATACGATTATGTGGATGCCAGGGAATTGCGCAATACCCTGGAAACCCGCAGAATACCTGGGCTTTACCTGGCCGGGCAGATCAACGGCACGACCGGGTATGAAGAGGCCGCAGCCCAAGGATTGTGGGCCGGGGCCAACGCCGCCCTAAGCCTGGGCGGGGAGGATGCATCATTCATCCTCGACCGTGCCGACGCTTATATGGGGGTGATGATTGATGACCTGGTGAGCCACGGCGTCAACGAGCCTTACCGGATGTTCACCAGCCGGGCGGAATACCGCTTGCACCTGCGCGCAGATAATGCCGACCGCCGCCTAACCGAAAGAGGCCAGGCTTTGGGTCTGGTCGGCAAAGACCGCTGGGACCAGTATAGTATATATAAAGACTTGCTCGAAAGCGGGCAAAAGACATTGGCCAGGCTGTCACTCACTCCTAACGCAGCTGAAAAGCATGGCCTTAAAATCAACCGCGATGGCATCCGCCGGTCCGGGCTTGCCCTGTTGGCCTACAACACCATTACCTTTGATGACCTTAAGGGGGTCTGGCCCGCCGAGCTGGGCGCCATTTCCCCCCGGGTTCAAGAGCAGCTGGAGATCGATGCCCACTACAGCGCCTATATGGAACGCCAGCACCGGGACATAGCGGCCTTCCGCAAGGACGAAGGTCTAATAATCCCGGAAAACCTCGATTTTTCCTGCATTCCCGGGCTTTCCACAGAACAGGTCGAACGCTTTGAACGGGCCCACCCGGAAACTCTGGGGGCGGCCGCCCGCATTGCCGGGACCACACCCGCGGCTCTGACCGCGCTGCTGGGGTATGTCAAAAGAACGGCCCTCAAGAAGACCGCTTGATGTTTGGCCCCGAAGACTTTCTTGAAGCCACAAATGTTTCACGTGAAACATTGGATAAGTTTAAACGCTATGCCGAGCTGTTGGCCGAGTGGCAGGCAAAGATCAACTTGATCGGCCCGGCAACAGCGGGAGATGTCTGGGGGCGGCACTTTTTTGATTCAGCCCAGCTTCTGCCCCTGGTATTAAAGAGCACTCCGGGAAGGGGCCCGCGAACCTGGCTTGATATGGGCAGCGGTGCGGGCTTTCCCGGGCTTGTATTGTCGCTTTTGGGGGAAAACAGCGTCTTTTTGGCTGAGCCCAGCGCCAAAAAGTGCGCTTTTTTGCGCCAGGTCATCCGCGAGACTGGGGCCCGGGCAAAAATTCTTCAGGCCAAGGTTAAGGATATTGAAACCTTTCCAGTGGATATTGTCACTTCCCGTGCGCTGGCGCCAATTGCCGATTTATTAGAGTGGGGGGCGCCATATTTACGGGAGGGTGGTGAATTCTGGTTATTAAAGGGAAGCAGTGCAGAAGAAGAGTTGACCTTGGTGAAGAAAAACTGGAATATGACCACGGAGATTTTCCCCAGCAAAACTGATAACGGGGGCAAAATTTTGAGATTTTCGAATATTCGCATGGCGGGAGCCGCCTAAGGTGGGCGAAAGACATGAACCAAAGGTTTTAGGAGAGGCTATCCCATGCCATGCAAGATCATAGCCATTGCCAACCAAAAAGGCGGGGTCGGCAAAACCACAACAGCAATAAACCTTGCCACCGCCATCGCTGCGGTTAAGAAAAAGGTTGTTTTGATTGACCTTGACCCGCAGGGGAACGCCAGCACCGGCATGGGTATAGACCCCAGCGAGCGGGATATCACCATATATGAGGTTATTTCCGGGGAAGCGACCCTGGATAAGGCGATCGTCAAGACCGAAGTTCCGGGTTTGGGGCTGGTTCCGGCAACCGTTGACCTTTCTGGCGCTGAAATTGAGTTGATTGATCACGAAGACCGCACTTTTCAGTTGCGTCACGCCATTTCCAAATCCAAGGCCTTTAAGAAAAGCGACTTTATTATAATAGATTGCCCGCCATCGCTGTCGCTTCTAACCTTGAATGCGCTGGTGGCGGCAACATCGGTTCTGGTTCCCCTGCAATGTGAGTTTTTTGCCCTAGAAGGCCTAAGTTCACTTTTAAAGATAATAGAGCGGGTCAAAGCCAACTTTAATCCTGCGCTAGAGATCCACGGCATAGTTTTGACCATGTTTGATACCCGCAATAACCTTTCGAGACAGGTTGCGGATGATGTCAGGAGTTATTTGGGCGCAAAAGTGTTTGATACGATGATCCCAAGGAATGTCCGGATGTCGGAAGCGCCCAGTCACGGAAAACCTTCACTATTATATGATTTTAACTGTGCTGGCAGCCAGGCCTATATTAAATTGGCGCTGGAATTGCTGGAAAGAGAAAAAACCGCGGCCTAAATCAGTTGTTAACCAATTTGTGGCACGCATGAGGCATGACAAGAATGGCAGCAAAGAAGAAAAATCTAGGAAGAGGGCTTTCGGCCCTTATGGGCGACGATTCTAAACCGGCGATGACCGCTGGCGTGTATCCGGAGCCGAAACCTGTCGCGCCGGCCCTTAAAGTGGCCGCGGAAAAGGGTGCCCAGACCCTGCCGATTGGCAACCTGATCCCGACCCCGCTGCAACCAAGGCGGATTTTCAGGGATGAACAGATAAAAGAGCTGGCGGAATCATTAAAAGGCGCTGGTTTACTGCAGCCTATACTGGTGCGCCCAGGCCAAAAGAAAGATACCTACGAGATTGTTGCCGGCGAACGCCGCTGGCGTGCGGCTCAAAAAGCCGGCTTGCACGATATTCCGGTCCTGATCCGTAAAATGAGTAATGAACAGGTCTTGCAAGCGGCCATTATCGAAAATGTTCAGCGCGAAGACCTGACCCCGATTGAAGAAGCGCAAGGATACAGCCGTTTAATCAACGATTTTGGCCATAAACAAGAGGACGTGGCCGGTCTGGTGGGAAAAAGCCGTAGTCATGTCTCTAATATGATCCGTTTGTTGACACTGCCCAAAGAAGTTATCAATTTTTTGGAAGAGGGAAAGCTTACCCGGGGACATGCCCGGGCGCTTATTGGTTCAAAAGATCCCTCGGCGCTTGCTAAAAAGATTGTCGATGAGGGCTGGAACGTTCGCGATATCGAAGGTGTGGTCACCGAACAAAAGACTCCGGGGAAGGCCGCCGCCAAAGGAAAACCCCCGAAAAGCACAGATACCCTGGCGCTGGAAAAAACAATTTCCCAGGCGGTTGGCTTGAAAGTTGATATCCAGCACAAGGGCAAGGGCGGCAAAATGGTCCTCCACTATAAAACCCTGGATCAGCTGGATGATCTTTGCAAACGGCTTGGCAAAACACCGGAAAAAGCACCGGCTAAAAAAGAATAATTCATTTCAATTTTGGCGGTTATTGACTGGCCCGGCAAATGTCGAGGCAAGTTTTGCTTGCGATGGTAAAATCAGGGCTGCCGGTGGTTTTGCACGCCACTTCAGCGCGGACGGAGTAATCTAGCGCTGAAATCAACTGTTTTTTAGGCCATTTCCTGACCTGGGCAATAAAAATATCGCGATCCTGGAAAAAAAGCGGCGGCCGCAGCGCTTTTACCGCCTCATTGACGGGGGTCCCTTCATCCACCAGGCCGCGCACCAGATCCAATTGCTGAAGCCGCGCCTGAAGCGTGCGCAAAATCTCAATTGAATTTATACCTTCAATTTCGGCCTTGTCCAAAAGGCCGGCGAGGCGTTTTGGGTTTGCCCCGGTTGCCGCGCTGGCGATATCACCCAGCGTTAGCGCCGAAGCGTCGCTGGTCAGGTTTTTTGCGTCCTCTAGGGTTAGAGTTTTTGCACTTCCACCCTTCCCGGCACCAAGGAAAAGTGTAATTTTTTCAAGTTCTGTGCGGGTTACAAGCCGGTCGCTGCCAAGGTTTTGCGTCAAAAAGGCCACCACTTCCCGTCCCGCGGCGATATTATAAGTGCGAAAATGACTGGAAATCATCGATGCCAGGCTTTCCTGGGTATCGGGATAGCAGGCAACGGCCAAAACACTGGCTTCTTTTTCGAACAATTTGCGTAACGACGATCGCGGGCCCAAATCCCCGGCCGATACCAGCAAGAGGGCATCGCCGGTCTTGGCTGCAAGGGCGTTTTTGATGGCGTTGGTCTCCTTATCGCCAGCACCATCAAGGCAAACCAGGCGCCGCCCCCCGGTCATCGAAACCGCCCCCATTTCATCTGCAATCAGGGCGGTGTCTTCCTTGATTTCTGCGGGGGTTAGCACCCTGATGGCGAAGGGATCGCTGGCATCCGGGACAATTTGCCGGGCAAAAATGTCGCGACGTTCACGGATCAGGCCGCTATCCTTGCCAAAAACCAAAACCGCCTTAAATTTGGCATCGAGGGCGGAAAGATGTGAATTTATGTCTCGAGGGGACGCTTTCACTGCAAAATCCCTAAAATTTTATTCTTTTGACTTGAAAAACAGGCCTAAACGGGCAGTAACCAGTTCAGAAACCTGTAATGCCGTCCGTGCTTCGGCATCCTGTTCGGCGCTAAAGTTGGCAAAATCAGATTGCACCACATCGTAGGAATGGACCGACCGCACCAGGCCTTCAAACACCACTTTTCCAGAAATTACGTCTATTAGTTGAAAATTGGCTTCCAATATAAAACTATTACGGGTAATTGATTCGTCTGAACGAAAGCCAAACCCCTCGTTTTCCTGCTCAAGCGCAATCTGTAAAATAAAATCCGGATTTGCCGGGCCACCATACGGATTTATACGGTCAAGGAGATGATTTCGGACAATTTGGCCAAGCCGGTCAGGAATTGGCGCCACATTAACACCGGAAAAAGTGTCCTGGAGCGCCTGGTTTGTGCCGTTTTTAGCGTACATGGGCGTAAACCCACAGGCGGAGAGGGCAAATAAGCCCAAGACAAGCACTAAAAATTTAAGAGGTTTGATCATCCTATAACGATATTGACGATTTTGCCCGGAACGACAATGACTTTTTTAATTTCTTTATCACCAATCGCCCTTTGTACTTTTTCAGATGCCAAGGCCTTTTTTTCAAGGCCTGATTTATCGGTATTTGGGGGAATTTCAAGGGTATCACGAAGCTTTCCCATAACCTGAAGGGCGATGGTAATGGTCTCGTCGCTTAAAAATTCTTTTTCCACCTCAGGCCAAGGGGCGTCGGCAAGAAGGGTCTTGTGCCCCAGTTTTTGCCAGATTTCTTCGGCCAAGTGCGGCATCATTGGCCCCAAAAGCCGGATAAGCGTCAATAATGCCTGGCGAAAAGCCCAGGATTTCCGGGACTTTTCGTCAATTCCGGAAAGGCCGTTTACAAATTCATAGAGCCGGGCTACCGCCTTGTTATAATGAAACGCTTCGATATCTTTCGATACCCCGGCGATGGTTTTGTGGGTCAGGGTAAGAAGTTTTATTTCCTCCTTGGAGAACCTATCAGGCCGGGTGGTGGGTGCGGAAACCAGGGCAGGAAGGCTGTCATTGGCCAGCCGCCATACTTTTTGCACAAATCGCCACGCCCCCTCGATCCCGGCATCGGTCCACAGCAGGTCCCGTCCCGGCGGGCTGTCGGAAATCATAAACCAGCGAGCGGTATCGGCTCCGAATTGTTCAATAATATCATCCGGATCAACAACATTGTTTTTGGATTTGCTCATTTTTTCATAGCGGCCCTCGGTCACGCTAAGGCCGGTGTCAATTCGCACAAAAGTGCCATCTTTTTTCGTTTTGACATTGTCCGGCAACACCCAGACCCCTTCGGAATCCTGATACGTCATATGATTAACCATGCCTTGGGTGAAAAGCCCGGTAAAAGGCTCGTCAACATCAAGCTGGCCCAGTTTTTTCAGTACCCGGGTGAAAAAGCGGGCGTACAGCAAATGCAAAATGGCATGTTCAATGCCGCCAATATACTGATCAATCGGCAGCCAGTAATTTGCGGCGCTCTTTTCAATCGGGTCTTTGGCATTTGGGGCGGTAAAGCGGGCAAAATACCAGGCAGAATCGACAAACGTGTCGAGCGTATCGGTTTCCCGCACAGCATCTTCACCGCACCCCGGACATTTCACATGTTTCCAGGTTGGGTGATGGTCGAGCGGGTTGCCGGGTTTGTCAAAGGCAACATCCTCGGGCAATTTTACCGGCAAATCCGATTTGGGCACCGGGACGTGGCCGCACGTTTCACAATGAATAAAGGGAATTGGGCAGCCCCAATAGCGCTGGCGCGAGACCCCCCAATCGCGCAATCGATAAACAACCTCGCTCTTGCCAGTGCCTGCGGATTCAAGATGTTCGATGATGCGTTTAAGCGCCTCATCCGTCGAAAGTCCGTTCAAAAATTCTGAATTTATCATGGTTCCTGGCCCGGTATAGGCCTCGGTTCCGATTTCAAAGACGGCTTCATCCTCACCTTCGGGCAAAACCACCGCCGGGGTCGACAATTTATATTTTCGGGCAAAGTCGAGGTCGCGCTGGTCCGCTGATGGGCACCCGAAAATCGCACCGGCGCCATATTCCATCAAGACAAAGTTGGCCACATATAGAGGCAGCTCACGCCCGTCACCAACCGGCAAACGCACCTTAATGCCCGTGTCAAACCCCAGCTTTTCTGCGGTTTCTATTGCTTCTGCGCTGGTCCCGAGCTTACGGCATTTCTCCTGAAACGCCCGAAGTTCGGAATTGTCTTTGGCCAATTCCTCGGTTAAGGGGTGGTCGGCGGAAAGGGCACAAAAAGAAGCACCAAACAAGGTATCCGGGCGGGTGGTAAAAACCTCCAAAGGCTGATCGCGGCCATCAATCTGAAAATTCACTCGGGCACCTTTGGATCGGCCGATCCAATTTTCCTGCATCAGGCGCACTTTATCCGGCCAGCGATCCATTTTTGCCAAGGTATCCAGCAATTCTTCCGAATAGTCCGTGATTTTTAAAAACCATTGAGCCAGTTTGCGGCGCTCAACCGGAACACCAGAACGCCAGCCGCGGCCATTGATAACCTGTTCGTTGGCGAGGACGGTATTTTCCTCCGGATCCCAGTTGACCCAGGCTTCTTTGCGGTAAGCCAGACCATTTTCATAAAAATCAAGGAATAGGGCCTGTTGCTGTCCGTAATATTCGGGGTCGCAGGTGGCGAATTCTCGGGACCAATCTAACGCCAGGCCAATTTTCTTTAATTGGTCGCGCATGGCGGCAATATTTTCATGGGTCCACTTGGCGGGGTGAATCTTTTTTTGAAACGCTGCGTTTTCAGCGGGCAATCCGAAACCATCCCAGCCCATTGGGTGCAACACATTAAAACCCTTGGCGCGTTTGTAGCGGGCGATGACATCACCAAGGGTATAATTCCGGACATGGCCCATGTGAATCCGGCCGCTGGGATAAGGAAACATTTCAAGGATATAGTATTTGGGCTTTTTATCTCCCATATTGGCTTCAAAAACCTTGCGCTCGGCCCAGATTTTTTGCCACTTTTTCTCGACTGTTTTTGCGTTATAGCGGGCCATATACCTTCCTTAGCATTAATTCTTCTTAATTGATCCCCGGACCCTGTTCAAATAAAAAGGCCGGAAAAACCGGCCCTTTTCATGAAAAGCACTGATCTGGTCACTGGCTATCAATTTTTTGAATCCAAAGGATCCGCGCCCGGGTCAAAATCGTGTCTTCAATTTTCTTTTCTGTGCCGGCCTGTACCGGGGCAGTAACCCAAACGCCATCCTGCAATTCCTGACGAATAATTTTTACCCGAAGGGCATCGGCGCGAAGCCGCATATCGGAAATAAGGACATTGATCTTAAGCCGCTCATAGGGGGCAGCGGGATCGCTGAACCAGTCGGTCATGATAATGCCGGAAGCGGGGTTGGCTTCAAGCAGGGGCAGGGCTTCAAGCGAATCTAGCGAAGAACGCCAAAGATAACCGTTCACACCTATCGCTTGGCTCATGTTTTCTTTTATTTTTGTCTGCTGCCGGCGCTCTTTATTAAAAATACCGCAGCCGCTCAACAAGAACACCAGTGTGAGGGCCCCAATAAATAAGCGTTTTTTATTCATTTTAATTATTTTCCTTACAATTCCCGTGGGGGCTAATGGGCTCGCTTGCCGTAAACGGGTGTTTTATAACCTTCAAAATCAGGTCTGACCAGTCCCTTTCCTGCTTTTTGAGCAATGGAATTGTTGCCGAAAGGGCACAGCCTAATACAAGAAGCAATACCAATGAGGCAGTTTTGGGGCTGGCAGCCCTTGAAAAACGGCAACAGAATCCTGTATCTATGGAAATAGACGCGATTTTATGCTACCAAAGCTAAAGGGATTCGTCTTTATTCTGGGGGAGTGGAAGACGGATTTACTTGGCATTGCGGGATATAGGCTAAAGAAACACACAGAATAATGAAAGCGCCTTTAAAATATATCAGTCTGGCAGCGCTGGCAGCATTTGTTGCCTTTCCTGCCCAGGCCGAGGATTCACCGCGTTTTTCCGCTGAAGATTTCCTGAAGGAATGGAACGTTTTTCTGGATGAAGAAACGAAAGGCTCCAAAACTGACCAGGTCAAACCTGACTTTATATTTTTCAATACTGATAGCTTGCCCGTCAATACCATAAATCTTAATGGCCAAAATGACATTCAAAGTCCGTTTACGCCACGCAAATCATCCCTGAGTTCGAGCCTTGAGAGTATTGTGCTTCCAGGGGAAACCTGGTTGCTTAATACATTTACACCACGTTTTGCCACGGCCGTTGTCAGCTTTGGCATTGGCTCTGGGGGACTGGATTCGGAAGGCATCTCGAAGTTTGACATTTCTTTCACTTCCCAAATTTCAAACAGACAAACCAACGTATTTGGCGCAGTAAACAACGCCTATATCCTGGAAGCCCTAAGCCGCCAGGTTTATGATCTTGGCCTGAATATAGGGTATTCAAACTTCAACCTAGGGGCTAGCCTGCGCGGTGAAGAAGGCGCGTATTATGACGGAATTTCCGGCTACGATATTGGGCTGACCTATAACCGGCCAAGGTGGTCTACCAGCGTTCTTCTTGGCGAATACCGTCAGCTCAATAACAGGCTGCTTGGTTTGAATACCGGTTTTTATGACGAAAGATTTTTTGCGCTTGAATTTGGCGCCGCCTATAACCTTGCGCCCTGGTTCAAATTTGTCGGCTCGTTCCGTTTTTATGAAGATGCCAACAGGTTGCTTATGAACCCCAATGGCATCACCACTTCCCAAATATTCTACCTCGGAACCAAGCTGAGGTTCTAACCCCTCTTTTCCATGAAAAGTGAAATACCGGCAACCCCGGCTAAATTGTCCATTGGCGGCAGCCTTTTCATTTTTTCTGCATTCATTCCCCCCAACGCGTAAAATGGCAAAGAAGAATAAGCCGCTAACCGTTGCAGGCGGTGAATACCAAGTCCGGCTTTCTCGGGATGACTTTCAGTGTGAAATACCGGCGCCAGCAGAACCGCATCAGCACCAGACAATTCTGCCCGTCTCAACGCACCAACATTGTGGGCCGAGGCGGTAATTATCCAATGTTTTTTAACCTGTCCAGCAAAACCAATGCGGGGCAGCAACCATTCCGGAATATGAATACCGTCAGCGCCAACCCTACGGGCTAATCGGGCATCGCCTGCGACCAAAAACGTCAAACCCTTTTTCTGACAAAGGCCCGCTAACCTTAACGCAAGAGCTTCCCGGTTAGGGGCCTTGTAATCCCTGAAAATTACCGCACAATCCCCGGGCAAGTTTTTGATCACCTCGGCAGGGTTTGGACAGCGCTTTGCGTCGGTCATGAAAAATGCCCGGGGAAGGAAATTTCTGGCCCTGCGATGTTGGATTAAAAGTGCCATATCTCTTTTTAAAAGAAACAGGTTTTCAAAGAAACACTGAAAAGCTTAAAAGGGAAAAGAACAATAATTGTTGGATGGTATCAATGGCAGGTTCTATTAAAAAAAATCTGGAAATAATTCAGGAAAAACTTTCGTTCGCGGCGTTAGCCGCCGGCCAGGAGACCCCACCCGAATTGATTGCTGTCAGCAAAGGTCACGGCCACGACTTAGCTAGGGAAGCGCTTACCGCCGGGCACAAAATTTTTGGCGAGAACCGGGTCCAGGAAGCGGCCTCGAAATGGCCCGGCCTGAAAGAAAAAAACTATGATATTGAATTGCACCTGATAGGCCCCCTCCAAACCAACAAGGTCAAGGGGGCGATAGAATTGTTCGATGTTATCCAAACGCTGGACCGGCCAAAACTGGCCCGTGCGCTTAAAAAGGAAATGGCGGCCTCGGGCAAGAAGGTGAGACTTTTCGTTCAGGTAAACACCGGCGAAGAGCCGCAAAAAGCGGGAGTTTCCCCGGCTGATTTGCCAGCTTTTCTTGAGGAATGCCAGGCCCTTGGTCTGGAGATTGAAGGCCTGATGTGCATTCCCCCGGTGGCCGAAGAAGCAGCCATGCATTTTGCCCTTTTGAAAAAACTGGGCGCCCGCCACGGCCTTAAAAAACTAAGCATGGGGATGAGCCAGGATTATGAAAAAGCCGCCGCCCTTGGCGCCACCCATGTCAGGGTTGGTACGGCTATCTTTGGCCCCCGCTCCTAGGGCCTATGGTTATGGTGGATCCTGATCAGGGTCTCTTGGCTCAGGGCTTTCAAAATTTCCAGGAAATCTTTCTCTTCAAGCGCTACGCATCCCTCGGTTGGGGAAAAATTCTCTTTGGCGATATGAAAGAAAATTGCGCTGCCCTTCCCCGGAACCGCCGGCCGATCGTTATGGCTGATGGTCAGGATTAAATCGTAAACATGATCATCGCGCCAAAGGGTTTCACACCGGGCAGCATGTGGCAGGGCAACCAAGCGGTTATAATCCGGGCTTGCTGGATCATCACACCAGCCGCTTTTGGGTGTAAGCGGCGCTTGGCATAAGGGGCAGTCGATATTTGTTATTCGGTCGGGCCGGAACAACAGCCGTTTTGGAAAGAAGAGCCCTGAAGGGGTTGAATGATCACCTTCGGACTTAAGTGATCCCGGCCTGATACCAGCTTTACCGAGGGCGCAGGGGTAGGATTTGCCGCGGAATTGAACCAACCCGCCCGGCTCTGGGCCAGGGTTTGGAAAAACCCGTAATATGTGTTCAGTATTTTTCACCGGCAACTCCCATCAGGGTGCAAAAGTTTCCCTTCCTCCGAAAGAGCTTCATATTTTACGCCGCCGGTGTTAAATCTTTTCCCCTGGCCACCAGTTAGGCATCAAATAAAATAAAGAACAAGGCTTCATGAGCGCACCAAAAAAAATACTTATTGTCGATGATGACAAGGATTTGCGGGAATCCCTAAAAGAACAATTCTGGCTCCATGAAGAATACCCTGCCGATTTGGCCAGCACCGGGACAGAAGGCCTCAAGCTTCTGGAGGCCAATAAATATGATGTCATAATCCTGGATGTCGGCTTGCCGGATATTGATGGCCGTGAGGTCTGTAAAAAAATCAGGCGCATGGGTATAAAGGTCCCGATTTTAATGCTGACCGGCGCGGACACTGAAGCTGATACAATTCTTGGTCTGGATTCAGGCGCCAATGATTATATCACCAAGCCATTTCGTTTCGGCATACTGTTGGCCCGCATTCGTGCCCATTTGCGCCAACACGACCAAAGTGAAGATGCGACCTTTACTATTGGGCCTTATACATTTCAACCGGGTGCAAAGCTTTTGATCAAGCTCGAGACCGATTATAAAATCCGTTTGACGGAAAAAGAAACGTCTATTTTGAAGCACCTTCTCAAAGCCAAGGAGAAACCTGTGGGCCGGGAAGAACTTTTGAACGAAGTCTGGGGATATAACGCCGCGGTAACAACCCACACCCTGGAAACCCATGTTTACCGGTTGCGCCAAAAAATTGAGGAACACCCATCGCAAGCAAAACTTCTTTTAACCGAGCCGGGGGGCTACCGGCTGGCGGCTGGGGGTTAGCGCCTTTAGCGCCTTTAGCGTCTTTAGCGTCTGCGGCGACGCTCAAAACGCTGGGTACGCGGGTCATCAAATTCCCATAGTTCATCATCAAGGGGGATATTCATTTCGCGCTCCCCTAGGTTAATAGTGGTCAAAGCTCCCTGGGCATCAACCACTTCCCAGCCAATAAGCTTTATAGGGGCATCATCTATTCTATTGTCCCTGGAAAAAATCATCGTCAATGTACCTTGCTCAGGTTTGGCCGGGTCGGTTGTGCTGACGGCTACCAGGGTGGTGGTATCAACTGATGGTAGGGTATAAAGCATGGCATTTTCGCCCAAGGAAATTTCAGCCTCTAACAAACGAGCCAACGGAGTTTCATTAACCGGCCAACGGGTTATCTGGTCAATTTCATAATCAATAAAGCTGACGATGTTGCCATTACTGACAATCAGGACCGGGTTGTCACCGGCATATTCAAATCGAACCCTGCCAGGCCGTTGCAAATAAAACGTGCCACTGGAAAGGCTGCTGTCCGGGGCAATCTGGACAAATTCGGCGCGCATGGTCTGGATACTGTTGAGGTAATATTCTATTTGTGGCAGAGAGATCGCGCTCGACGGCTCAAGCGCAACATCGATAGTCTCAAGCGGCGGAGGCGCCAGGTCTTCCTGGGACATTCCTGTTTGCGGGCCTGCCAAAGCCAAAAAAAGGCAGGATATCAGGCTGGGGATGAATAAGTGCTGTCGCTTCATAATTGTCTCATAACTTTTTTTCAGGTTCAGAATAAGGCAGGTCAGGTGAATTTCCGGTGAATGGGGCCTTAATCTTCAGGCAACAAAACCTCACGACGGCCCTTGTGGTTTGGCGCACTGACAATGCCCTGGTCTTCCATCCGCTCAATCAATGTTGCTGCCCGGTTATAGCCAATGGAAAGCCGTCGCTGAATATAGCTGGTTGAGGCCTTGCGATCGCGCCGGATAATTTCTACCGCTTGTTGATAAAGGTCATCCCCACCTTTGGTGCTGCCGGGGATAAAGGGCGAATCAAATCCGCCAACCGGCTCTTCGGTGACATCATATAAATAATCCGGCCGGCCCTGGCGCTTTAAAACCGATACCACTTTCTCGACCTCCTGATCACTGACAAAGGGCCCGTGAACCCGTTTGATGCGCCCGCTACCAGACATGAAAAGCATATCCCCCTGGCCCAGCAGTTGCTCTGCGCCTTGCTCGCCCAGGATTGTCCGGCTGTCTATTTTTGATGTCACCTGGAAAGCGATGCGGGTCGGGAAATTGGCTTTTATAGTGCCTGTGATAACATCAACCGAGGGCCGTTGGGTTGCCATAATCAGGTGGATGCCGGCGGCCCGGGCCATTTGTGCCAGGCGTTGGACGATGGCTTCAACATCCTTGCCGGCAACCAGCATCAGATCGGCCATTTCATCGATGACAATAACAATCAAGGGGAACGGTTTTAAATCAAACTCCTGCATTTCATACAGGGGATCACCGGTTTCCTTGTCAAACCCGGTTTGCACCTGGCGCTTGATAGTTTTGCCCTTTTTAATCGCTTCATTGACGGCCCGGTTATAGGCACTGAGGCTTCTGACGCCCAGTTTTGACATGGCGCGATAGCGCTCTTCCATTTCCCTGACCGCCCATTTCAGAGCGACTACCGCCTTTTTAGCCTCGGTCACCACCGGGGTTAGAAGGTGGGGAATCCCGTCATAAACCGACAGCTCGAGCATTTTGGGGTCGACCATGATAAATTTGCATTCATTCGGGGTAAGCCTGTAAAGCAGCGACAGGATCATGACATTCAGCCCAACCGACTTGCCCGCCCCGGTAGTTCCGGCCACCAGCAGATGGGGCATTTTTGACAGGTCGACGATCACCGGGCTGCCGCTTATGTTCATGCCAAGGGCAAGTGCTAAAGGTGATTTGTTGCTTTCAAAATCGGCCGAGGCAAGCAGCTCACGCAAATAAACCGTCTTCCTGTTTAGATTGGGCAATTCAATACCGATAACATTACGCCCGGGCACAATCGCAATACGGGCTGAAATGGCGCTCATCGAACGGGCGATGTCATCGGCCAGGCTGATCACCCGGGCTGATTTGGTTCCCGGCGCGGGCTCAAGCTCGTAAAGGGTTACCACTGGCCCGGGCCAGACCTTGATGATTTCCCCCTGGATGCCGAAATCTTCAAGAACGCTTTCCAAAAGCCGGGCGTTTTGTTCAAGCGCGGTTTTGTCGACCCTTTCCATAGTGCTCTTGGCGGGGGCCGGGGCCAACAGATCCAACGTTGGAAGAACGAAATTTTTACGCTCGCCAAAGTCCATGTCGCTTTGGCGTTCGCGAACCCGGCGTTCACCAAGTTTTGGCTTCGCCGGGGTTTGGATTTCTTTATGTCGTTGGGAAATGTTTCCGATGACGGGGTCGCGCCGTTTCCCGCTTTTCCGAGTTAGGGAAGGGTCTTTTTTTGAGAAAACAAGAGTGTAAAGTTTTGTAACAAAATTGATGATCCCACGAAGGGTTTCAATAAACCCGGTTTTGGCGCCACGGCCAAGCGCCCACCATTCCCCGCGATCAAGGCCAAGGGAGTAGACCAAAGGGGCCAGGCCCAACAACGCCCAAACCAGAAAAATCCAGAAATATCCCGGAAAAATAAAATCCGGGGCATAGGTATATAGACCACTCAGGCGATTTGTAACGGCATCCCCTAAGAGGCCCCCTGCGCCGGGACTGTAGGCCGAAAGTGCAAGGGCCCAGATTGTTACCGAAACCGGCACGGTGCCAAGGCACCCCCAGAAATTTTTTAAACCCTTTAGAACCCCGATACGCCACGCCCAGGTCGCCAACGGCAAAATAAAAGCCAGGCTGGCATAACGCAGTGTTTGCATCAAAATATCGGCGGCATAGGCGCCGGGGTATCCCAGCCAGTTTTCCGGTGCCGCGGCCCCACCAGAAATAGGCCCGGGGTCTTTGGGGTGATAATCAAAAAGCGCCAAAACCAGCAATATAAAGAGCAAGAACAACCCGCCACCAATCAGCCGGTGGTTCATCCGCACCAGCGATGCCTTTGCTTTTTCTGGCAAAAGGGGTGATTTTTTAGGGGTTTGAATGCGTCTTGCCACGGGGTCCTCTTTTAAATTCCAATCGCGACCTCAGGTTAATCGAAACGCCAGACTAAATGAAAGAGATTTCGCTGCCAACGATTAAGATTACTGACGCGGTCAACGAAAATTTCCTAAGGGGGTGTACGGCCCCGCCCTTTAGGCGATATGTAAGGGCCATGGCCAAAAGAAACCAAAAAGAAAACACATATGATGTTGTCATTTCTGGCGGCGGCATGGTGGGCATGACCCTTGGCTGCGGTTTGGCAGCCTGCGGCATAAAAGCTGCTGTGGTTGATCGGGAAAAACCCGCGGTTCAAATGGCCCCCACCTTTGATGGCCGCTCAACCGCGATTGCCTTTGCCAGTTATCGCATGCTTGAGGCCATCGGCTTTTGGAAGCATGTGGAAAAATACGCGCAAGCAATGGAAGATATTCACGTTTCAGATAAAGGTTCGGTATTTTTTGTTCATTTCGCCGCCCAAGACAGTGGCAACCACCCGATGGGGTTCATGGTGGAAAACCGTTACATTCGAATGGCCTTGGCGAAGCGCGCCAAAGAGCTGAAAGCCCTGACCCTGATAGCCCCGGACAGTATCGGCACCCACACAAAAAGCCCGGCAGGGGTTTCCATGACCCTGAAAAGCGGCAAAAAATTAAAGGCCCCGCTTCTGGTTTCGGCAGAGGGGCGCAACAGCCCCTTGCGTGAGGCGGCCGGCATTCATTTGAACAAATGGTCTTATAAACAAATCGGGATTGTCGCCACCATCAAACACACACTTCCCCATTTGGGCATCGCCCATGAGAAGTTTTTCCCGGAAGGGCCGTTCGCAATCCTGCCCTTGACCGGCAACCGGTCATCTTTGGTGTGGAGTACACGGGAAGATTACGCGCCGGTGATTCTGGATCTTTCCGACCGTGCCTTTGAGGCCGAAGTCGCTAAAAAAGTTGGTGGTTTTTTGGGCGAGGTCAAGGTTATCGGCCCGAGGTGGAGCTTTCCTTTAAGCTTTATGATGGCAGAGCGCGCCACCGATGAACGTCTGGCACTGGTTGGGGATGCCGGGCATGCTATTCACCCGATCGCCGGACAGGGCTTGAATATGGGGTTTAGGGATGTCGCCGCCCTGATAGAGGTCTTGGTGACGGCCAAGGCAAATGGTGAAGATTTGGGATCGGCGATGGTGCTTGAGCGCTATGACCGCTGGCGGCGAACCGATAATGTTACCCTGGGGGCAGCAACCGATGCCCTGACCAGGTTATTTTCAAATAATTTCCCGCCGGTTCGCCTGTTGCGGGATGTCGGGCTGGGTTTGGTACAAAAATCACCACCGGCGAAAAAGTTTTTTGTCAGCCATGCCCGGGGAACGCTGGGAAACCTGCCATCGCTGTTAAGGGGTGAGTTGCCCCATGCGTAGGTTATTTGCCTAATTTCCGGGCTTCATCGACCAACATAATCGGAATGCCATCGCGAATAGGAAACGCCAACCCGGCCTTTTTGGAAATCAGCTCTTGGGCCTTCCTATCATAAACCAGCGGCGTTTTGGTTAGCGGGCACACCAGAACTTCCAAAAGTTTAGGGTCAACCTCTGTCATGTTTGTTGCGCTCCCTTAAGAAAATAAAATCGACGATAATTTACGCCGGTTCTCGATGGTAAACGGATCGCCCGCGCCAGCGGCGGCGAACATTTTGATCAAAAGCTTGCGCGCGGCATTGTCATCCCATTCACGGTCGCGGGCAATAATGGCCAGCAACGCTTCGGCGGCCTCTTCTTTCTTATCGGTGGCAAAAAGCGCCCTGGCCAGGTCATATTGCGCCTGATTGTCATCCGGGTTTTTGTTGGCGGCCGCCCTTAGGGCATCAAGGTTGCTATCCGCACCTTCCTCGCCGGCCAAATCAAGCGCGGCAAAGGCGGGCACCAGGCCGGGGTGGGATTTTTTATCTTCAGCAATGGTTTCCAACAGCTCCCTGGCCTGCTGCAAGTGCCCGGCTTTTATATAAGCCCGCGCCAGCCCGCCGATGGCATCCAGGTTTTCAGGCTCGTCCTGGGCAATCTGGGCGTAAAGCTCCAGCGCCGGGGCGACTTCGCCGGCCTCCAATAATTCCTTGGCTTTTTGCAGGATTTCACCATTATCCGGGGCCCCAAAATTTCCGCCAATTTTGACAATAAAGGTCTTGATTTCACTTTCAGATAAAACGCCGGCAAAACCATCGACCGGTTGGCCATCCTTAAAGGCCATGACGGTTGGCAATGACTCGACGTGAAGCTGTGCCGCCAGATCCTTGTTATCATCAACGTTGACCTTGACCAGCTTGACCGACCCACCGGCCTGGTTCACCACCTTTTCCAGCAATGGAGTTAGTGTTTTGCACGGCTCACACCAGTCAGCCCAGAAATCGACCAGAACCGGCTGGGCCCGTGATTCTTCAATCACATCCGCCATAAAGCTGGACATATCGCTGGATTTGATCAGGCCATCTGGGGCTTTTCCATCGGCGTTGCCAATAGTGGTAGTCATGGGGTAATCCCTTCAAAATTCACTGCACCATAATACCTAATTTAAAAAAGAGCCATGTTTTTGAAATATTTACAGAAACCTGTTGCAATAGGGGACTTGTTTCGTATATTCCGGCGTCTGAACAGGGATGAATATATCCCCTGCCTCAAAGCGGGTGTAGCTCAGGGGTAGAGCGAAACGTTGCCAACGTTTAGGTCGTGAGTTCGAATCTCATCACCCGCTCCATTAAAAA
>SMXR01000046.1 GCA_004356215.1 Alphaproteobacteria bacterium
CTCGGTGGATTCTGAAATGACCAGCGCCGCGACATTAACCCCCTTGGCCGCCAGCGCCGCCAGGGTGGAGAGGGTGTGATGTATGGCGCCGAGATAACTGCCGGTCACCACCACCGCAGGAATTTTGAGGGCGCTGATCCAGTCAGCCACCAGAAAGTTCGGGGCCAACGGCACATGGCTGCCGCCGATGCCCTCAATCAATGCCACACTTTTCGTTTGAATACACTTTTCACAAAAGGCAATCAGGGCCTCCCGGTCAATCTCCCGGCCTTCCTTCGCGGCGGCGATGTTGGGGGCGAGCGGTGCTTTGAACCGCCACGGGGAAATGTCGTCCAGGGTTTTTCCCGGTTGCAGGCCGAGGAGGATGGTTGCATCGTTCTCAATGCCGTCTTCAAACCCGCTGATCACCGGTTTGAGGGCTAGGACCGGCCTGCCCAATTGCTGCAATTGATAGGTCAATGCCGCGGTGACAATAGTCTTTCCGACTCCGGTACCGGTGGCGGTGATAAAAAGCCCACTCACGGCAGTATCCTTTTGCCCTTGATCACGTCGACCAGCCGCAGGATGTCTTCATCTTTATGGCTGGCGGAAAATCCAAAGCGCAGCCGCGCGGTGCCATCGGGCACGGTTGGCGGCCTGATAGGGGTGATTAAAAACCCCTCGGCGGCCAGTTTTGAGGCCGCGGCCATGGTTGCCTCAAGGTCGCCGAGGATGAGCGGAACAATGGACGACTGCGGGGCTGGCAAGCCCAGCCTGGTGCAAAACAGCGCCGCTTTTTGAATAGGTTTTTTGCTTAAAGCCGGATTGGTTTCAATAATCTCAAGACCCTTGAGGCTGGCGGCGACGACCCCGGGCGGCAAGCCGGTTGTGTAAATAAGCGAACGGGCGCGGTTCTTGATCAGGTCAATGACCGGGGCATCGGCGACGATATAGCCGCCGTATGAGCCCACCGCTTTGGAAAAAGTTCCCATCTGCAGGGGCACATCCAGCCTGTGGCCCCGTTTGAACGACGCCCCGTGGCCGTCTTCAACAACACCCAGGCCATGGGCATCGTCGACCATCAACCAGGCATCAAATTCGCGCGCCAGGTCGCTCAAGGCTTCGACCGGGGCGCGATCACCGTCCATACTGAAAATACCATCGGTCAGAATCAGGACATTCCCCGCCTTGTTCCGGCTTTTTTCCAGGATATCGCGCAGGTGATCCAGATCATTATGGCGGAAAACTTTTAACGCGGCTTCGGCCAGCGTGCTGCCGGCAAAGAGACAGGCATGGCACAGCCGGTCGGCAATAATCAAGTCACCGCGCCCGGCAAGAACCGGGATAACCCCGAGGTTGGTCAAATACCCGCTGCCAAAAATACACGCGGCTTCGCCTTCCTTGAAGCCGGCTATTTTGGCTTCCAGCTCGGCATTAAGCGGATGGTCCCCGGTAACCAGCCGGGATGACCCAGCGCCCGCGCCATATTTTTTGCTGGCGGCTTCGGCGGCCTTTATCAAGTCCGGATGGTGGTTGAGGCCAAGGTAATCATTATCGCAAAACGAAATGAAATTGCCGTCCTTGCGGGCGGTCCCGCCGGCCTTGGTGCGCACCGTCGGGCGGGTTTGGCGGTAGAGGCCTTTGGTTTTAATTTCTGCCAGTTTTTGCCGGGCAAATTTGCTTAAACTATCCATCGCTGGCGTTAAAGCACGACTTTCAAATTCCGCCAAGAACCAAGTGCTAAAAAGAGGCTTCGGCTTGACTTTAATGGGGCTTTGGGGTTCTCTCCCCCAATGGCAAATATACCTGAAATGACCCCCGCAGGGACGGTTGACCCCGGCCCTTCGGAGATTCGTCAAAACTGGACTATGGCTGAAGTTCTGGAGCTTTTCGAGCTGCCGTTTTCCGACCTGATGTTCAAGGCGCAGACCCTGCACCGGCGCTACTTTGATGCCAATGAAGTCCAGCTTTCACAATTGCTTTCAATCAAGACCGGCGGCTGTCCCGAAGATTGCGCCTACTGCCCGCAGTCGGCCAAATATAAAAAAGATACCGGCCTCGATGCCGCCAAGCTGATGGATGTGGAAAAAGTTGTCGCCGACGCCAGGGCCGCCAAGGCCGCCGGCGCCAGCCGCTATTGCATGGGCGCCGCCTGGTCGCGGCCAAAAGACAAAGACCTGGATCAAGTGGTCGAAATGGTCAAGCAAGTCAAAGCCTTGGGGCTGGAGACCTGTCTTACCCTCGGCATGCTGGAAAAGCACCAGGCCGAACGCCTGAAGGCGGCCGGTCTGGATTTTTACAATCACAACATCGACACCTCGCCGGAATATTACAGCGAGATTATCACCACCCGAACCTTCCAGGACCGGCTTGATACCCTTGAGCATGTCAGGAACGCCGGCCTGAATGTTTGCAGCGGCGGTATTGTCGGCATGGGCGAGGCTCGTGAAGATCGCGCCGGGATGCTTAAAACATTGGCGACTTTGGAGACGCATCCGCAATCGGTGCCGATCAACATGCTGGTCAAGGTCAAGGGTACACCGCTGGCCGAAAGCGAAGATCTTGATCCCTTCGAATACGTTCGCACCATTGCGGTGGCGCGGATCATGATGCCGGCGTCTTATGTCCGGCTTTCGGCCGGGCGCGAAGCAATGTCCGATGAAATGCAGGCGCTGTGTTTCCTCGCCGGGGCCAATTCTATCTTTTACGGCGAAAAACTGCTGACCACACCGAACCCGGCCAGCAACAAGGATATGGAACTGTTTGAACGCCTCGGGATTTACCCGAAATAAGCCATGGATACTTCCCCCACCTCAGGTTTGGAACACATCTGGCTGCCCTACACCCAGATGAAAACGGCCGATGCCCCTTTGGCGGTTGTGTCCGCTGACGGGGTCCGCCTCAAACTGGAAGACGGCTCAGAGCTGATCGACGGCATCGCCAGCTGGTGGACCGCAGTCCACGGTTATAACCACCCGCACATCACCCGCGCGATCAAGGCCCAGGCCGATGTCATGCCCCATGTTATGTTTGGCGGGCTGGTCAACGAACCAGCTTTGAAGCTGGCGGGGCGCCTGGCAGCTCTCGCCCCGGGCGATCTTTCAAAAGTCTTTTTTGCCGAATCCGGTTCGGTCTCGGTAGAGATCGCGCTGAAAATGGCGGTCCAGTACTGGAAGAACAGGGGCGAGGCGGGGCGCACCCAATTCCTGTCGTTCAGGGGCGGGTATCACGGCGATACCACCGCCGCCATGGCGGTATCGGAACCGGACGGAATGCACGCCGCCTTCGATGATTTTGTGCCCAAGGAAATTTTCGCAGAGCTGCCCGAAACCGACGCCCGGGAAGCCGCGCTTGAGGAAACCCTGAAGAAACACCAGGGTAACCTCGCTGGCATTGTCACCGAGCCACTGGTGCAAGGCGCCGGCGGCATGCGCTTCCATGACGCCAGGGTTTTGAAAAAAATCCGTGAAGCTGCCGACCGCCACGGGCTTTTATTGATCGTCGATGAAATCTTCACCGGCTTTGGCCGCACCGGCACCATGTTTGCCTCAGAACAGGCCGGAATTGTCCCTGATATTATGTGCCTTTCCAAGGCGCTCACCGGTGGCACCCTGCCGCTGTCGTGCGCCATTGCCCGGCCCCATGTTTATGAGGCATTCCTCGATGATGATCCCGCGAAGGCTTTCATGCACGGGCCAACCTATATGGGCAATGCGCTGGGGTGTGCCGCGGCCAATGCCTCGCTTGATCTGTTTGAGTCTGAGCCGCGGCTGGAGCAGGCGGCGGCGATTTCCGAGCAGTTATCTGAAGAGCTGCAATATTGCCAGAACCTGAAAGCCGTCAAGAATGTCAGGGTCAAGGGCGCGATCGGGGTTGTTGAACTGAAAGAAACTCCCAATCACGACCTTCTCAAAAAAGCTTTTGTAAAAAAAGGCGTCTGGGTTCGCCCGTTCGGCAATATTGTTTATCTGACCCCGCCACTGGTGATCAAACCCGATGACCTCAGCACCCTCACCGGCGCCATCCACGAAGTTTTAAGGGAAATTTAGAAAAATTTCAATTCTTCATTGACAGGTGTAGTAGAGTGATTTATAGACTCGAAAACTACACTTGTAGATATCCGGCAATGAGGACTAATAATGATCAAACAAAAATCTGTTCACTTGAGTGTAACCCAGCTTGATTTGATGCGTGTTCTTTGGCGTGAAGGCGAAGCAGACACCAAGACAGTTTGTAATGCCCTAAAAAAGACACTTGCCTACACCACCGTGGCCACCCTTTTGAAGCGCCTTGAAAAACGCGGAGTCATTAAAAGCACACAACGGGATCGGAAACTTTTCTATAAGCCCCTGATCAGCGAGGAAGAAGTTTTGACCTCAATGGTTTCCTCTTTGATAGGCACTTTATTCAAAGGTGACTCCAGCGCTCTGGTTTCACATTTGGTTCGCGAAGAGGAAATCAATAAGGATGATCTAGAGAAAATCACAGACTTGATCAAAAAAGGAAAACAGTCATGACAGCACTATTTATGGACACACTTTTTCTGGGGCTACTCACATACCTTGCCCACAGTACAATTTTTCTGGCACTGGGTTTGATTGTAACCTCAGTTGTATTTATGAAAAATCATTCTTTGAAAGAATTGATATTAAGATTTGCCTTATTTGGTGCGTTAATTACTACGCCCTTGCATATGACCGGTGCGTTTGAGCCCATATTCCAACCCATAAATATTCCTGAAGAAACAGTGAAAAGTGTAGCCCGGCCTTTGGTATTGAACCAGGGGATTGATGGGGGCGCTCTCTTAACGTCGACCCAGTTTCAAACAACAATAACTGCCCAAACCAGAGTCACGTTTGCCGGACAGCCCTTAAATCAGGAAACTGAAAATGCCATTCCATTTACTCTGGCTAATATTGTTTTAATGATCTGGGCGCTTATCGGAGCGGCCTTTTTAATTCAACTTATCTATCTCATAATTGGTTTAAAGGTTCAGTTGTCCGGGCGGGTTGCCCTGGAAAAAGGCCGGGCAATAAGATTTGCCGAAAGCCTTGCAAAAAAAGCTGGCATACCAACCCCCAGCCTTTCGACCAAGAAAAATCTGGCGGGGCCTTTCTGTCTTGGTACCGGTGAAATTGTTCTGCCGGAATGGGTGGAGGATTTACCCAATCGCCAGCTAAAAGCAATGATTGCTCACGAGGTGGCCCATATTATGCGCGCCGATCCGGCCTGGATTTTGGGCGCGCGAGTGGTACAAAGCATCTTTTTCTTCCAACCGCTGAATATCATTGCCGCCCGGCGCTTAAGCGAACTTTCCGAATTTGCCTGTGATGCCTGGGCTGGGACAGTTTGTGGGTCGGGCATGCCATTGGCTGAATGCCTGGCAGAATGTGCTAAACGCCATATCGGGCGGGCACCATCGCCTTTGGGTGCGGCGATGGCCAATAAGTGTTCGTCTACGGTTGAACGTACCCAGCTTTTGCTCGCCGGCTTCCGTGATTATTCAAAACCAGCCTCAACACTTTCCAAGGTTGCCGTTCTAAGCACCTTTATAATTGGCGGAACAATGATTCCGGTGTTTGCCTTTGATGAAAGTGCCCCGGAAAAAGAAACTCTGGTCAAGGTAGAAGCCGTTCTGGCCCCGAAAGCAGTCGTTCGGATCAAGCAAGAGGTGCAGCCAGCCCCGAAAGCAGTCGTTCAGGTCAAGCAAGAGGTGCAGCCAGCTCCGAAAACAGTCGTTCAGGTCAAGCAAGAGGTGCAGCCAGCCCCGAAAGTAGAAATTCGGATCAAGGAAGAAGCCGTTCTGGCTCCGAAAGCAGTCGTTCAAATCAAGCAAGAAGTAAAGTTGGCCCCAAGAGCAGTCGTTCAGATCAAGCAAGAAGTCATGCAGACCACCGAAGCTGAAATGCTGGCAGAAGCAGCAGATAGGTTGGCTGAAGTGGAGGCAAGGCGGGCTGAAGTGCAGGCAAGGCTGGCTGAAGTGGAGGCAAGGCTGGCTGAAGAGGAAATAAGGTTGGTTGAAGAGGAAGCCAGGCTGGTAGAAGAGGAAATAAGGTTGGTTGAAGAGGAAGCCAGACTGGCAGAAGAAGCTGAAAATCGGGCCGAGCAGGCCTTGGCGGCCGAAGAAGATGCCAGGCAGGCTGAAGAAGAAGCCAGGCAGGCTGAAGAACAAGAAATGCTTTCTGAGGCTGCCAAAAATGTAGAAAAAGTAGCTTTGTAAAACAAGCCGGGAAGAAGATTTTCTTGGGTTTATGAAGGAATACTGCGATTCAAAAAAAACAGGATTAATTATCTTCTATCAAACCAAATTGGGCGAGCAGAAAAGCATATTCCTCGGCGCGTTCTTCCAGGCGGGTAAACCTTCCCGACTTTCCGGCGTGCCCGGCGCCCATGTTTATTTTCAGAACAACCAGGTTGTTATCGGTCTTGAGGCTGCGCATTTTAGCTGTCCATTTGGCC